>JAKDNL010000665.1 GCA_030451825.1 Pseudonocardia sp.
GAGTCCAGTAGTTCACGAGCTGCTGCGGGTGGCCGTACCACATGTCCCGGTGCGCCTTGTAGTTGTAGCTCACGCCGGCGGTCAGGAACTGGTCGGCGGGAATGACCCGCAGCCGCGGGATGTCGAAGTACGTGCGCTCCGGGTCCACCCCGAGATCGGTGGCGAACCGCTGGCAGATCTCCTTGGTGCGGCGGCCGTTGGTGAACTCCCGCTTGAGCGGCTCGACCCGGCGGATGAACTCCTCGACGTCCATCTCGTACTGGGCGCGCTCGGGGTCGAGGCCCTCGAACGCCTGGCCGATCAGGTCCTTCGCGTGGTCCGCGAGGGCATCCGCGCCATCGATGTCGGTGTAGAGGTAGAAATTGCCCTCGAACAGCGATTCACGGCGCTGGTCGTCCCCGATTCGCCGATTCAGATAGACCGTGATCAACGCGCTTCTCCCTCTGGACGCTCCACGACGGACCTCCGGACGGCGATCACGCTACAGACGGGTTCGAGGGGTCCCCTACGAACGAGGATAGTAGTCACCGAAGATCGACTTCGTAGCGTTGTCGAACGCTTCGGGGGATGCGCCCGCGATCGGATCGGGGTGCGGCGGGTGACGGTCCGGGTGACGGCCGGGGTGACCGGCCCGACTCCGGGCGACGTCTGGACCGGCCCCGGGCGTCGTGCTTAGCTGAGGCTTGGCTCATTCGGTCGGCGTGCGGCGGGAGAACGATGACAGTGGACGGTGGCCGTCCGAGGGTCCGGGTGGCCGAGGTGCACCGGCTCTCCGACCTGTTCGTGCGTGCGGAGCTGGAGGGGCCCGCCCTCGCCGGCCTCGACCTTCCCGGGGTCCCGGACGAAGCCTGCGTGTTCCACTTCCCGCTTCCCGGCGGCGGCGTCGACGACCTCGGCCGCTGGTACACGCTGCGCCGGGTCGCGCCGGACGCCGGCCGCGCCACGGTCGACGTGCTCTGCCACGAGGGCGGTGTCGGCGCAGCCTGGGCGCGGCGTGCGGCCGTGGGCGACGAGATCGGCATCTCCCGCGCCAACAGCTGGTTCCGCCGTCCCGGCGACGCCCGCTGGCAGATCCTGATCGGCGACGCCGCCGCGCTCCCCGCCCTCGCCCGGATCGCCGAGGAGGCCCCGGACGGGCTCTGGACCGAGATGGTCGCCGAGCTGACCGACGACGCCGAGCTGCCCGCGACGCCGTCGACGGCCCGGGTGCGCCGGGTGTCCGCCGCTCCGGGCACGAGCGCGCTCGACGAGATCGTCCGCGGTCTCGAACTGCCGCCGGGGCAGGGCTACGTCTACGTGGGCGGTGAGGCCGCGGCCACCCGCGCCGCGCGCAAGGCGCTGCGTCACGAGCTCGGTCTGCGGCCCGTCGACTACGGGGTGCTGGGCTACTGGCGTCGCGACGCGGAGCGTTTCCGCAAGCGCTACGAGGCCGCTCCGGACCGGTTCGCGCAGGCCTGGGCCGAGGCCGAGGCGGGCGGTGGCGACGACGAGGAGCGGGTGCTGGATCTCTACGAGGCGAAGCTCTCCGAGGCCGGGCTGATCTGAGCCCGGCGCGCCGGGCGGATCACCCGGGACCGGGCGTATCGTCGTCAGCGACATCCCACCCGGGGTAGCTCACCCGGGCCCGGTGACCCGGGCAGGGGTCTGTCCTGTGCGTCCCCACCCCGAGGAGTCTGCGCCGTCGTGGCCATCCTGTCCGGCCTGCTCGCTTCCGCCCTGTCCGACTCCGGCCTGCGTGCCGCCGTGGACGCCGCCCGCGCCGCCGATCCCCGCACGGCCCGGACCCCGGCCGTCGGAGTCGAGGGCCCGACCGCGCTGCGCCCGCTGCTGACCGCGGGCCTGGCCGGCGAGGGTGCCTCCGGGTCCACCGTGCTCGCCGTGACGGCCACCGACCGGGAGGCAGAGGACCTCGCGACCGCGGTCACCGACCTGCTCGCGGTGGCCCCGGGCGAGGACGACCCGGTGCTCTCCGGGCTGGCCACCGACCCGGTCGTGGTGCTGCCGTCGTGGGAGACGCTGCCGCACGAACGTCTCTCCCCGCGCGCGGACACCGTCGCCCGCCGGCTGACGATCTTCCGCCGGCTCGCGTCCCCGGAGACCGCGCCGCGGGTCGTGGTCGCGGCGGCGCGCAGCCTGATCCAGCCGATCGCGCCCGGGCTCGGTGGGCTGGCCCCGGTCGCGCTGCGGGCCGGCGACGAGTACGAGTTCGAGGCCCTGCTGGAACGCCTGGTCGAGATGGCCTACACCCGCGTCGAGATGGTCACCGGGCGCGGTGAGTTCGCCGTCCGCGGCGGCATCCTGGACATCTTCCCGCCGACCGCCGAACACCCGGTGCGCGTGGAGTTCTGGGGCGACGAGGTCTCCGAGCTGCGCACGTTCGCCGTCGCCGACCAGCGCTCGGTCGAGCCGGTCGACGAGGTCGTGGCGACCGCGTGCCGGGAGCTGCTGCTCACCGCTCCGGTGCGCGAGCGCGCCGCGGTGCTGGCCGCCGCGCAGCCCGAGCAGGCCGGGCTGACCCGCAACCCGCTGTGGGAGCTGCTCGACCACCTCTCGCAGGGCATCCCCAGCGAGGGCATGGAGTCGCTGATCCCGGTCCTGGTGGGGCAGGAGATGGACCTGCTGCCGGACCTGCTGCCGGCCGGGTCCCGCGTCCTGCTCGCGGACCCGGAGCGGATCCGCACCCGCTGCGGGGACCTGGTGCGGACCGGGCAGGAGTTCCTCGAGGCCTCCTGGCTGGCCACCGGTTCCGGCGGCGCCGCCCCGATCGACGTCGGCGGCTCGGCCTACCGGGGCCTGGCCGAGGTGCTCGAGTACTCCACCGCGTGCGGACGCTCGGTGATCGGGCTGTCCCCGCTGCTCTCCGGCTCCGACGACGCGCTGGTCCCCGGCATGCACGAGATCGAGCCCTACCGCGGTGACATCGACCGCGCGCTCGTCGACCTGCGGGCGCACACGGCGTCCGGCGGGGCGGCGGTGCTGGTGCTGGCAGGGCAGGGGACCGCGTCGCGCTCGCTGGAGCAACTGCGCGAGGCGGAGGTCCCGGCGAGGCTGGTCGAGGACCTGACCGAGGTCCCGGACAAGGGCATGGTCACCGTGACCTGCGGGCGGATCATGAACGGGTTCACCGCCACCGAGATCGGGCTGGTGCTGCTCTCCGAGGCGGACCTGACCGGCAGCCGTGCCGGAATGGACGCGGCGCCGAAGAAGATGCCGGCCCGGCGGCGCAACGCCGTCGACCTGGCCGCGCTGCAGACCGGCGACTACGTGGTGCACAACCAGCACGGCATCGGCAAGTTCGTGGAGATGCGCGAACGCACCGTGCAGGGTGCCACCCGTGAGTACCTGGTCCTCGAGTACGCGAGCTCCAAGCGTGGGCAGCCGGCGGACCGGCTGTTCGTGCCGACCGACGCCCTCGACGAGATCAGCCGCTACGTCGGCGGCGAGCAGCCCACCGTGAACAAGCTCGGCGGCGGCGACTGGGCCAAGACCAAG
>JAKDNL010000666.1 GCA_030451825.1 Pseudonocardia sp.
CGACGTCCCTTGCCGGACTTCCCGGAGGGCTTCTTCCGGCCTCCGGAGGAGTCGACCTCGTCCGCGGCCGGGGGCTCGACCGCCGGAGCCGGATCAGGGGCGGCGACGGGGGCAGCGGCACGGGCGGGTGCCGCGGTCGGGGCCTGGAACATCGGGGCGGCGAACAGCGGAGCGCGCGGGGCGCTGACGGCCGGGGAGCTCGTCGCGGCCTTCTCGCCCACCGGCTCGTCGGCGAGCGCCGGGGAGAGCGGTTCGGCCGCGATCTCGTCCGGGGCCGGAGACGGGACGGGCCCGTCGGTGCCCCCGCCGAGAGCGGCGATCACCTGTTCCGCGGTCGCCCGGGTGATGTTGGACTGGACGCTGCGGACCTCCTGACCGAGGTCGTTCAGCGCGGACAGGACCTGCTTGCTGGTCCGCCCCACGAGTTTGGCCAGGGCGTGCACCCGCAGCCTCTCCGGAAGGTCCGCCACGGACACCCCGGACTGCCCGCCGGTTTCCCCGGCAGGCGCATCATTGATCGACATTGAACTCCTTCGCCCCCGGGCGCCCTCATGGAGAAGGCGGCCGCGCAGGGACCTTGCGCGTTCTCGTTCCGCACGCCGCGCGGTTGCGCGGTGCGGCACATCTGGTGTCGCTGAACTCTCGTGTCACCGGGTCGTGCTCGACGCCGTGGCGGGTCTCGCCGACAGCCGGCCGGTGAGCCGGACATCGCCGGTCAGACCCGGCTCACCGGGGCCGCACCGACCGGATCCGCGAGATTGCCCCCATCGTCGAGCAAGCCCTGGGCCAGCCGCGTCGCCTTGACCGGGACCGGCGGGGTCAGACCTGCGACAACGGCAAGCGCACTCAGCACGTCATCGGGTCGAACGGTCGGTGTCGTCTGCCGAACGACCACCGTCAGTATCGCACAGTCGGTGTCGGCTCCCGCCGTCCGAGGCGCCGCCCCGTCCGACGGGGCGCCGTCTCCCGGCTCGACCGACAGCGCGACCAGCGCGGCACGCACGTCGACCTCCCGCCGACCCGATGGTGTGATCCGGGTCACGACGAGGGTCTCCTCGGCCAGCAGGCGCGCGACCGCGTCCGCGACCTCGGCCACCGGCAGTCCGGCGACGACGAGGCGCCAGAGCCCCGCATCGATCCGTTCCGGCAGGCCCGGAGGCGCCGCCACGACGGCTTCCAGCACGTCGAGGCCGTCCGGCAGCGCCGAGTCCAGCCCCGCGCGGACCACCTCGGGGTCGAGCTCGCGGGTCAGCCCGATCTCCAGGTACTCGGCCTCACTCGCGGAGCCGGTGGGCGCCGCGCCGACCCAGGACAGCCGCGGGTGCGGGCTGAACCCGTGCGAGTGCGAGACCGGGATCCCGGCGCGCCGGACCGCCCGCTCGAAGCTGCGGGCGACGTCACGGTGTGACAGGAAGCGCAGCCGCCCACGCTTCGCGAAGCGCAGACGGACCCGCTGCACCGTCGGGGGTGCCGGGTTCGCTGCCGCTCCGGGACGGACCTTGGCCATGCCCGCAGTGTAGGGAGCGGCCGGGTGCCCCCGCCGGGCCCGCCCGGCCGAGCCACGCCGTCAGCCGTCGTGACGGTCGTCGGGGTGCGGCCGGTTGGCCTTGAGCGGGTACTCAAACGGCAGCTGGAGGCTCGAGCGCCGCAGCACCCCGCCTTCCGCGGTGGCGCGTACTCAGAGCAGGGCGTCGAGGTCGATCTCCGCGGCGAACGGCTCGGCGATCGGGACACGTCCGGTGACGACCCCGCCGTCGGCGTAGCCGAACTCGCCCGCGAGGTGATAGGCGAGCAGGGTGACCGGCCCGGAGAGGTCGAGGATCCAGTAGTGCGGGATGCCGGCGTCGGCGTAGTCGCTGCGCTTGGCGACGTGGTCGGTGCGCACCGACGCGGGCGAGAGGATCTCCACCACGAGCGCGACTTCGGACGCGCGGGCGATACCGCCCTCGTCCCGTTGACGGAGGCGTGCCTCCCTCGACACGACGATCAGATCGGGTCGGCGGCTGAAGCCCGGTCGGTCGCCCGGAACCAGCTCCAGGTCGATGTCGACATCGAGCAGAACCTCCTGATCCGGCGCCACATGCGGGGCGATACGCCGCAGCAGTTCCACCGCCACATGGTTGTGATCCATCAGCGGGCTCGGTGACATGACCACACGACCTTCGACCAGTTCCGAATAGCCGTGCTCGGTCTCGCCGAGCTCCAGGTACTCGGACACGGTCAGCAGACGCGGGTCCACGGCCAACGGCGACGGGAACGTCGGCCACGACTGTTCGGGCAGCGGTTGGGCCATCTCGGATCTCCTCGACCTCGCGAACGAGTCTCCCACGCGACACCGACAGAACCGGTGAAACGCAGCGCCGGAGGATGTGCGGCTCCGCAGGCTCCGCAGGCTGCGCGCTCAGTCCCCCAGCGCCACGTGCGGGTCCAGGACCAGCAAGGACTCCCCGGCCGGGGTGAACCCCGCCCGCCGGTAGAACGCCGCGCTGCCGGTCGTGGGGGCCAGGATCAGACGTCGGTAAGCGCGGTCCCGGGCGTGCGTGATCACCGCGGCGAGCAGGGCCCGTGGGACCCCGACCTCCGCGAACGAGGACAGCACGAACGCGTTGCCGACCTGCCCGGCCCGCGCCGCCCGACCGCCCGGGCGCGGCATGTGCACGGTCTCCACGACGTTGATCGACCCGACCGGGGTGTGGCCGGCGCGCTCGCTGCCGACCTCGGCGACCCAGAACGCGCGGCGCGGCTGCTCGACCCGCCACCACTGGGCGAACGCCTCCTCGAAGCCGGGGTCGGGCACCGGACGTCCGGCCCGCTCCTCGAGCCACTGACGGCGCAGCGCGGCCAGCGCGGTCACGTCACGCTCGTCGGCCACGCGCACCCGCAGCCGTCGCCCGCCGGACTCCCAGGTCGTCGGGTCGGTCGTCGCGGACGGGTCGGGGATTGAGGGGTTCTCAGCCACCTTCAGCCCTGCGCGGGCAGGTCCGCCTGCGCGGTCGGGTTGACCACGCTCAGCGGAATGAGCGTCGTGCCGCTCGGGCCCACCTCGATGTCGGTCCCGGTGGACGGGCACACGCCGCAGTCGAAGCACGGGGTCCAGCGGCAGTCGTCCTGCTCACGGCCGTCGAGGGCGTCGCGCCAGTCGTCCCAGAGCCAGTCGCGCTCCAGGCCGGAGTCCAGGTGGTCCCAGGGCAGGATCTCCTCGCGCTCGCGGTCGCGGGTGGTGAACCAGTCCAGCGACACGCCGCGGGGCTCCAGCTCGGCGGCCGCCGCGTCGCACCAGCGCTCGTACGAGAAGTGCTCGGACCAGCCGTCGAACCGGCCGCCCTCACGCCACACCCGCTCGATCACAGAGCCCACCCGGCGGTCGCCGCGGGCGAGCAGCCCCTCGATCAGCGACGGCTGCCCGTCGTGGTAACGCATGCCGATGTTGCGGCCGATCTTGCGGTCGGTGTTGACGGCCGCGCGCAGCTTGCGCAGCCGGTCGTCGACGAC
>JAKDNL010000097.1 GCA_030451825.1 Pseudonocardia sp.
CGCCGGTGCTCCCCCCGCCGGGGCGGCTACAGGTCCGTCCACCGGGTCCGCGACCCCGAGCGCGGGCCCGGTGGACGAGACCGTCCGGCCCGATGACACCCCGCGCCCGGCGGTGGTCGTCCCGCCCTCCGGACCCTCGCCACCCACCGGGCCTCCGCCCTGCTCGGACACGATGATCGAGGTCGGTGCCGAGGTCGGGCAGCCGGAGTACAAGGTCGGTGCGAGCCCGGTGCTGCGCCTGGTCGTGACGAACACCAGCGGCCAGGCCTGCGTCCGGGACCTGGACGGCGCGTTGCAGGAGATCGTGGTCTGGAGCGGGGACGGCGCGACCCGGTTGTGGTCGAGCAACGACTGCGTCAACCCCGCCTCGGACGACCTCCGGACGCTCGTGCCCGGCCAGCCGGTCGCGTTCGCGGTGACCTGGAGCGGTCTGGGCTCGGCTCCGGGTTGCGCGGCCGAGCGGGACCGGCTCCCGGCCGGGGCCTACCGGGTGCTGACCCGGCTCGGGCCGGTGATCAGCGACCCGGCCCCGTTCCTGCTGAGCTGAGCGCTCCTCCTGGCGGGCCCGGACGCAGCGGATCACCGGATCCGGGAGAGCACCTGGCCCAGGTTCGTGACCTCGGTGATCTTCATGCCGGCGTTGCGGACGTCGGAGTCCGGCGGTACGAGCGCCTGGGTGAACCCGAGCCGCGCGGCCTCGGCGAGGCGCCGCCCGACGCCGCCGACCCGGCGCAGCTCACCGGCCAGGCCCAGCTCCCCGAGCACGATCATGTCCGGCGGCAGCGCGATGTCGCGCTGGGCCGAGGCCACGGCGAGCGCGACGGCCAGGTCCGCGGCCGGCTCGGTGACCTTCATGCCCCCGACGGTCGCGGTGTAGACCTCGGAGTCGTGCAGCCGGAGGTTGCCACGCCGCTCCAGCACGGCCAGCAGCATCGCGACCCGGGCCGAGTCCAGCCCGGACACCGCGCGGCGCGGGCTGGGGATGTTCGAGCCCGCCACGAGCGCCTGCACCTCGGCCAGCAGCGGGCGCCGGCCGTCCATCACGACCGTCACCGCGGTGCCCGGCACGACGCTGTCGCGGGTGGTGCCGAAGCGGGCCAGGAACAGCCCCGACGGGTCCGGCAGGCCGACGATGCCCTCGTCGCGCAGCTCGAAGCAACCGACCTCGTCGGCCGGGCCGTAGCGGTTCTTCACCCCGCGCACCATCCGCAGCGTGGAGTGCTTGTCGCCCTCGAACGCCAGCACGACGTCGACCAGGTGCTCGAGCACCCGCGGCCCGGCGATGCCGCCGTCCTTGGTCACGTGCCCGACGAGCAGGACGGCGAGCCCGTGCTGCTTGGCCAGCCCGGTCAGCGCGACGGTGACCGCGCGGGTCTGGGTGACCCCGCCCGGAGAGCCGTCGGCGGTCGCGGTGGACATGGTCTGGATCGAGTCGATGACGAGCAGCTTCGGGCCGAGCGCGTCGACGTGCCCGAGCACCGACTCCAGGTCGGACTCGGCGGCGAGATAGAGGTCGTCGTGCACGGATCCGGTGCGTTCGGCGCGCAGCCGGACCTGTCCCGCGGACTCCTCACCGGAGACGTAGAGCACCCGCGCCGAGTCCGCGGCGCGTGCCGCGACCTCGAGCAGGAGCGTGGACTTTCCGACGCCGGGCTCACCGGCGAGCAGCACCACCGCACCCGGGATGAGCCCGCCGCCCAGGACGCGGTCCAGCTCCTCGACGCCGGTCGGGCGGACCCGGGTGGCGTCCAGCTCGACGTCGCCGATCCTCCGCGCGGGCGTGGTCGGTGCCCCGGCCACGACCTGCCGGGGCCCGGCGCGCGGCGCCTCGATCTGCTCCAGCGATCCCCAGGCCTGGCAGCCGGGGCAGCGACCGACCCACTGCGTGGACGCGGCGCCGCACTCGGTGCACCGGTAGCCGCCGCCGCGTGCGGCCCGGGTCCGAGTGGTCAGCTGCCGCCCTCGCTGCCGGCCGGGGCGGGCGTTGCCGGCGTCTCGGCGGGCTCCTGCTCGGCGGATTGGGCGCCCGCGTGATCGCCGCCCCCTGCCTCGCTCCCTGCCTCGCCTGCTGCCTCGCTCTCGGCGTCCGCGCGCTCGGGCTCGGCACTCTCGGGCGGCGCGGCGATCGGCACGTCCAGGTCGATCGAACCGGCGCGCTCGAACGTGAACGTGACCGGCACCGACAGTCCGGTGCGGATCGGCGTGACGAGCCCGCCCAGCTCGATCGTGATCGGGCGGCTGTCGGCCGGGACCCCGCCCTCGGCCGCGACCTGGGCGACGAGCGGGATGCCCTGCGTCATCGTCGGGTCCCCGCCGATGCGCGCGGCGGGCGCGCCCGGGCTGCTGACCCCGACCAGCCGGTCGGTGACCGGAGCGCTGTTGAGCAGCGTGACCTCCAGCGGCGCGGAGCTCCCGGCGGGGTAGAGGACGCCTGTCGAGGCGTTCGGCGGGTAGGCGATGCGCGCGTCCCGGATCAGGACCTCGCCCTGCTGCGCGCTGATCCCGTTGACGGCGGAGGTCTGGTTCGCGGTCTGGGCCAGTTGGCCCGCCCCGCAGCCGGACAGCGCCAGCATTCCGGTGAGGGCGACGGCTCCGGCGGCCCCGGTGAGGGCCCGGGACGGGCGGAAGCGGCGGTTGCGGCTCACGGTCGGCGTGTCCTTTCCTCGACACTGCCGGGGGTACACGTCCCGGCACGGTCTGACGCTCGGCGGGCGCGGGGAGCGGGCTCACCGGGGTGGCGTCGCCACACGGGCGTCCCCGCGCGGTCCTCGGCGTAGCCTAGTCGCGCACGGCCCGCGGGTACGCACTCGGTGGTGTGACGTGGGCGGCCCGGGGCCCCGGAGATCTCGAAGGCACGTTTATCAGATGATGTCAACCCCCTGACCTGCGACGACGGTGCGGTCCGGTCTCCAGCGCGTCGGCGCGACGTGTTAACCTGGGTGCAGCGAAAGGGGCCAGAGGACACATGGTTTTCAAGGTCGGAGAGACCGTCGTCTACCCGCACCACGGTGCCGCACTCATCGAGGCGATCGAGATTCGGACGATCAAGGGTGAGGATGTTCAATACCTCGTCCTGAAGGTCGCCCAGGGTGATCTGACGGTACGCATTCCCGCGGACAACGTCGAGGCTGTCGGCGTCCGCGACGTGGTCGGTCAGGAAGGCCTGGATCGGGTCTTCGAGGTGCTGCGCGCGCCGCACACCGAGGAGCCCACGAACTGGTCCCGCCGGTACAAGGCGAACTGGGAGAAGCTCACCTCGGGTGACGTGAACAAGGTGGCCGAGGTCGTCCGCGACCTCTGGCGCCGTGAGAAGGACCGGGGGCTGTCCGCGGGCGAGAAGCGGATGCTGGCCAAGGCCCGGCAAATACTGGTCAGTGAGCTCGCGCTGGCCGAGGGCACCGACGAGGAGAGGGCCGAGGTCCTGCTCGACGAGGTGCTCGCCACCGCGAACGCCTGACCGTTCCCGACGCGATGTCGACGGTCGATCCGTCGGGTGTCGTGGCGATCGTGCCCGCCGCGGGCTCCGGCCTGCGGCTGGGCGCGGGGGTCCCGAAGGCGTTCGTCGAACTCGGTGGCGTGCCGATGGTACTGCGCGCCGTCGACGGGCTGCTCGGGTCCGGTGTGGTCGGCCGTGTGGTCGTCGTCGTCCCTGCTTTCGAGGTGACGGCGGCGGCTTCGCTGTTCCCGGGCCGTCCGGTGGCGGTGGTGCCGGGCGGGGCGGACCGCACGGCGTCGGTCGCCGCCGGCCTCCGTGCGCTCGGGTCCGATGTGGACGTCGTGCTGGTGCACGACGCCGCCCGTCCGCTGACCCCGCCCGACGTCGTCCGGCGGGTGGTGACGGCCGTGCGCTCCGGTCTGCCCGCGGTGATTCCGGTGCTGCCGGTGACCGACACCGTCAAGCAGGTCGACGCGGACGGCGTCGTCACCGGGACCGTCGACCGCTCCGCCCTGCGCGCGGTGCAGACGCCGCAGGGCTTCCGCGCGTCCGACCTCGTCCGTGCCTATGACGCCGTCGTGGACGCGCTCACCGACGACGCCGGTCTGATCGAGGCGCTGGGGGACTCCGTGCACACCGTCGCGGGCGACCCGGTCGCGTTCAAGGTGACCACGGCCTGGGACCTGCGCATCGCCGAGCTGCTGCTGGCGGGCGCGTCCGTCCCGATATCCGCGGAGGAACGATGAGGGTCGGCATCGGCACCGACGTGCACCCGATCGAACCCGGCCGCGAGTGCCACGTGGCCGGGCTGTTCTGGCCCGGGGTTCACGGCTGTGCCGGGCACTCCGACGGCGACGTCGCCGCGCACGCGCTCTGCGACGCCCTGCTCTCCGCCGCGGGTCTCGGTGATCTCGGCGCGGTGTTCGGCACCGGGCGTCCGGAGTGGTCCGGGGCGAGCGGGACGGCGCTGCTCGCCGAGGTCCGCCGCCTGCTCGGGGACGCGGGCTGGGAGGTCGGCAACGCCGCGGTGCAGGTCATCGGCAACGACCCCAAGATCGGCAAGCGCCGCGCCGAGGCCGAGCGGGCGCTGTCCGAGGCCGCCGGCGGCCCGGTTGCCGTCTCCGGTACCACGACCGACGGTCTGGGCCTGACCGGCCGGGGAGAAGGCCGGGCCGCCGTCGCGACCGCGCTCCTGACCCCCCGCGCCGGGGAAGCCTGACGGCCGCCCGCACCACGGCCCGACGCCCGTTCGCCAAGGCCCGGAGTCACCGGCCGCGCCCCTCGTCGAGAGTCACGAAACGGCGGCCTCGACCACCATGATGTGACGCTCGGCAGGCGCGGACGGGCGTCCGTTCCCGCCACCTGTCGAGCGTCACGATATGGCGGGTTCGACCGGGTTCGACCACCACGACGTGATGCTCGGCCGGTGTGGACGTGGCCCCGGGCCTCGCCACCTGTCAAGAGTCACGAAACGGCGGGCCGTGAGACCAGAACGTGACGCTTGATCGCAGCGGGCCCGGCGGGTGCGGTTCGAGCCGGTCGAGAGTCGGCAGACAGCGACCGCGATCGCCGGAACGTGACAGCCGGCGGCCGGCGGAGACGCGAGGCCGCGGCGATCCGGGCGTCGGCCCTCGCACCCCTCGTGCGCGGATATCGCCGTCCCGGCAGCAATTTCCGCGCACGGCCGTCAGTAGCTGGCGCTGGTGCGGGTCTGGATCTCGTCCGGGGTGAGGTCCTCGGTGCGGGCGGCGATCATCCAGACGTGGCCGAACGGGTCGGCCAGGCGTCCGCCGCGTTCGCCGTAGGGATGGTCGTCCACCTCGAAGATCACTGTGCCGCCGCCGCCCACGATCGCCCCGGCCACCGAGTCCGGGTCGGTGACGTAGAGCGCGAGGATCACCGCCGTTCCACCGGCGGCCGGCGCCGGGTCGAAGCCGTCGGCGTCCTTGATCGCCCAGATTGCGGGGCCGGCGCGCAGCAGGGCGTGCACGACGCGGCCGTCCGGGTCGGTGTAGCGCTCGACGAGCTCGGCGCCGAACGCGTGGCCGTAGAACGCGATCGCGTCGTCCGCGCCGTCGACGACCAGGCGGGGGTAGAGCTGCTGGATGTCGGTCATCGTCGCAGCGTGGCGCACTGATGGCCGGTCGGTCTTGGACGAATCGGAACCCCCGGGTGGCGGGTGGCGCCCGAACCGGCGTCCGTACCCTGGTGATGTGAGCCTCAGACTTCTCGACTCAGCGACCAGGGAGCAGCGTGCGTTCGTGCCGCTGCGGACCGGAGCCGTGTCGATGTACGTCTGTGGGGCGACCGTGCAGGGCCTGCCGCACATCGGGCACGTCCGCAGCGGTCTGAACTACGACGTGCTGCGGCGCTGGCTCACCCACGCCGGCAACGACGTGCTGATGGTCCGCAACGTCACCGACATCGACGACAAGATCCTGCGCAAGGCCGCCGACCACGGGCGTCCGTGGTGGGAGTGGGCGGCCACGCACGAGCGCGCGTTCGCCGCGGCCTACACCGCGCTGGGCTGCCTGCCGCCGTCGATCGAGCCGCGGGCGACCGGGCACATCACGCAGATGACCGAGCTGATCGAGCGTCTGATCGAGCGCGGGCACGCCTACGCCTCCGGCGGCGACGTCTATTTCGCGGTGCGCACGTTCGGCGAGTACGGCGCGCTGTCCGGTCAGCGGGTCGACGACGTCGCGCAGGGCGAGGGCGAGGCGACCGGCAAGCGTGACCCGCTGGACTTCACGCTGTGGAAGGCCGCCAAGCCGGGCGAGCCGAGCTGGCCGACGCCGTGGGGCGACGGCCGCCCGGGCTGGCACCTGGAGTGCTCGGCGATGGCCACGGCCTACCTGGGCCCGGAGTTCGACATCCACGGTGGCGGTCTGGACCTGGTGTTCCCGCACCACGAGAACGAGCGGGCCCAGTCGCACGCGGCGGGCGACGGCTTCGCGCGGTACTGGCTGCACAACGCCTGGGTCACCATGGGCGGCGAGAAGATGTCGAAGTCGCTGGGCAACACGCTCGCGATCGAGGCGCTGCTCGGCCGGGTGCGCGGTGTCGAGCTGCGCTACTACCTGGTCGGCCCGCACTACCGGTCGTCGATCGAGTACTCCGACGCCGCGCTGGACGAGGCGGTGTCGGCGTACCGGCGGATCGAGTCGTTCGTGAACCGGGTCCGCGAGCGCTACGGCGCGCCGGAGCCGTCGCCGACCGTTCCGGCCGAGTTCGCCGCCGCGATGGACGACGACCTGGGCACGCCGGGCGCGTTCGCCGCCGTGCACGGCGTGGTGCGCGAGGGCAACACCGCCCTGGACGCGGGCGATGCGGGGGCCGCGAGCCGTTCCGCGTCCTGCGTGCGGGCGATGACCGGCCTGCTCGGTGTGGACCCGATGACCACCGCCTGCGCCGGCGCCGAAGCCGACAGCGCCGCCCGGCAGGCGCTGGGCACCCTGGTGGATGCGATGCTCGAACAGCGCCAGCAGGCGCGTGCCGCGCGCGACTTCGCCACCGCCGACCGGTTGCGCGACGAGCTGCTCGCCGCCGGCGTCGCCGTCGAGGACGGTGCCGGCGGTTCCACCTGGTCGCTCAAGGATCCCTAGCGGCGGACATCGAGGCGACAGCGGCCTCGGGCACCCACTTCACCAGATCGGAAGAACACGACTCATGGCCGGCAACTCCAAGCGTCGCGGAGCCGTCCGCAAGGACGGCACGAAGAAGGGCGCCGTCACCGGGTCCGGCGGGCAGGTCCGTCGCGCGTTGAAGGGCAAGGGCCCGACGCCGCCCGGCGAGCTGCGCCCCGGTCACCCGAAGCAGCGCCGCGCCGCGGCGCAGGACCGCCGCCAGCAGAAGGTCGCCGGCACCCGCCGGCACCGCCCCGGCGACGGTGAGACCCCGGAGACGGTGCTCGGCCGCAACCCGGTCGTCGAGTGTCTGCGGGCCGGGGTGCCGGCGACCGCGCTGCAGGTGGCGGAGGGGTCGGCGAACGACGAGCGGGTCACCGAGGCGATCTCGCTGGCGGCGAACGCGGGCATCTCGATCATGGAGGTCCCGAAGAACGACCTGGACCGGATCGCCGGCGGCGCGCTGCACCAGGGCGTGGCCCTGCAGGTGCCGGCCTACGAGTACGCGCACCCGGACGAGCTCCTGGAGCGGGCCTCGAGCAGCCGCCACCCGGCGCTGATCGTCGCCCTGGACGGGGTGACCGACCCGCGCAACCTGGGCGCGGTCGTCCGGTCGGTGGGGGCGTTCGGCGGGCACGGCGTGGTCGTGCCGCAGCGCCGCGCGGCCGGGATGACGGCGGTGGCCTGGCGGACCTCCGCCGGTACCGCGGCCCGGCTGCCGGTCGCCCGCGCCACCAACCTCACCCGGACCCTGCAGGAGTACGCGCAGGCCGGGTTGATGATCGCCGGGCTGGCCGCGGACGGCGACGTCACGATCGACGAGTTCGACCTGGCCACCGGCCCGCTCGTGCTCGTCACCGGATCCGAGGGCAAGGGCCTCTCGCGCCTGGTCAAGGAGACCTGCGACCTGACGGTCTCGGTCCCGCTCGCCGGCCAGGTCGAGTCGCTCAACGCCGCCGTCGCGACGGGTGTGGTCCTCGCCGACGTGGCCCGCCGTCGCCGCATCGGCTAACGCCCGCTTCGCGTGGGTCAGGCGCGCGCGGGGGAGCGGGTGCGCAGGCGGGCGACCAGGCGGCAGGTGAGGTAGGCCACGAACGCGATCGCAGCTACGAAGCCGGAGATGGGTAGGTCGGTGGACAGCGAGAGGAGCGCTCCACCGAGCAGTGACACCTCCGCGATCACCACCGCGAGCAGCGTGGCGAGCGCCGGGTTGGCCGTCACCCGGTTCGCCCCCGCACCCGGCACGATCATCACCGCGAGCACCAGGATCGAGCCGACGATCGGCACGGCCAGTGCCGTGGTCAGCCCGATCAGTACGGCGAACACCAACGACAACGCACGGACCGGCACACCGCGGGCCAGCGCGACGTCGGGATCGGTGCTGGCGAACAGCAGCGGCCGGAACACCACCGCCAGAACGCCGATCACCAGCACGGCGACGACGGCCAACACGTAGAGGTTCGTCCCGTCGACCGAGACGATCGAGCCGGTGAGCAGACCGAACTTGTTCGACGCGCGCCCGTCGTAGAGCGCGAGCATCAGCACGCCCAGGCCCAGGCCGAACGCCAGAACGACGCCCATCACGGAGTCCCGCTCCCGCTCGCGCAGCGCGAGTAAGCCGAACACCAGCCCGGCCACCACGGCGCCGACGATCGCGCCGAGCCCGACCTCGACCCCGGCCAGCAGCGCCGCGGCGCCACCGGTCAGTGCCAGCTCGGACGTGCCGTGCACGGCGAACGACATTCCCCGCGAGACGATCATCGGGGTGAGCAGCCCGGCGACCACGCCGAGCACGGCACACGCGATCAGGGCGTTCTGCACGAACGGGAGGGCGAAGAGTTCGCCGAAGTCGTCGAGCCCCGCGGTGCTCACGACGACACCGCCGGGCCGGCACGATCGCCATCGTGGCCCCTCGGCCTGTGGCAGGGGTGGAGGTCGACGGGACCGTCCTCGGCGCCGACGACCACCAGCCGGTCGCGCACGCGCAGCACGTCGACGTCGGTGCGGTAGAGCTCGGAGAGCACCTCGGAGGTCATCACCTCCTCGGTCGGCCCGATCCGGAACCGGCCGTCGACCAGGTAGAGGACCCGGTCCACCAGCGGCAGCACCGGGTTGATCTCGTGGGTCACGAACAGCACGGCGGTGCCGGTGGTGCGGCGGCGCTCGTCGATCAGCCGAGTCACCGTGCGCTGGTGCGACAGGTCCAGCGAGAGCAGCGGTTCGTCGCAGAGCAGCACCGCCGGATCGCCGACCAGCGCTTGCGCCACCCGCAGCCGCTGCTGCTCGCCGCCGGAGAGCCGCCCGACCGGCGCGTCGGCGTAGTGGGTGCCGTCGACGGCCTCCAGCGCGGCGCAAACCCGTCGACGACGGTCGGCGCGCCCGCGCAGCCCGATGCCGAACCGGTGCCCGTCCAGGCCCAGCCCGACCAGGTCCCGTCCGCGCAGCGGCAGGTCCGGGTCCAGCGGCCGCTGCTGCGGGACGTAGCCGATCTCCGGGCTGCCCCGCCGCGGCGTGTGCCCGGCGACCCGGACCGCACCCTCGGACAGCGCCAGCAGGCCCAACAGGACCCGGATCAGCGTCGTCTTGCCGGAGCCGTTGGGCCCGAGCACGGCCACGAACTCGCCCGGGGCGACGTCCAGGTCGAGTCCGGACCACAGCGTCCGCGGACCGAACGCGAGCCCGGCTCCGCGCAGGGACAGCGCCGCCGGACGTTCCGTCGTCCGGTCGGTCGCGCGCGCGACGTCACGTCCGATGTCGGTGGTCACTGGTGAAGTCTCCTCTTACCGCTTGTCCAGGGCCCCGGCCAGGGCGTCGATCTGCGCGCCCATCCAGGTCGTGTAGTCGCCTTCGCCGGCCGGCAGGGTCTCGGTGACCTCGACGACGGGGACGCCCGCCGTCGTCGCGGCCTGCTCGACCTGGTCGGTCGTCGGGGTCCGGGTCTGGCCGTTGAGCACCAGCGCGGACACCGGGGGCTGCGCGGTGAACAGGTCCAGCGTCTGCGCCAGCACGGCGGCGGGCGGGTCGTTGCCCTCCTCGATGGCCTCGGAGAAGGCCTCCGGGGTCACGTTCTCCAGCTTCGCCGACTCCAGCAGGTAACCGGGCACCGGCTCGGTGACGGCGACCTTCGCACCGGGGTGCGTGCTCCCGACCGCGGCGGCCTTCTGGGTGAGCCCGGCGAGGCCGGACCCGAAGCGCTGGGCGTTCGCGGTGTACTCGGCGGCGCCGGCCGGGTCGGTCTTGCCGAGCTGCGAGGCGATGTTCTGTGCGACCTTCGCCACCGTGGGCAGGGAGTACCAGACGTGCTCGTTGAACTCCTGTTCGCCGGGCTTCTGCAGGCCGGAGACCTGCACGGCGTCGATCACCGGGGCAGTGCTGTCGGACGCGCTGACCAGCTTGGTCATGAAGTCGTCGTAGCCGCCGCCGTTGAGCAGCACGAGCCCGGCCTTGCTGACGGCGGTGGCGTCGGTCGGGGTGGTCTCGTACTCGTGCGGGTCCTTGTTCGGGCCGTCGATGACCGAGGTGACCTCGACCCGGTCGCCGCCCACGGCCCGGGCGACCGAGCCCCACACGTCGGTGGACGCGACGACCTGGACCCGGCCGTCCGCCTCGCCGCTCGGGTCGGAGCCGGAGCCGGAGCCGGTGTCGGAGGAGCCGCAGGCGGTCAGGCCGACCGTGACGGCAGCCAGCCCGGCGACGAGTCCGGCCGCGCGGGGGAGGGCAGCGGCCGCCGAACGACCATCGGCGCGGGGGGATCGGGACATGGTGGGAGCGCTCCGTATCAACGAGTAGGCATGAGTTTATTGATAATCGTTGTCACTTCACTCTAGCGGGTGTCGCGGCGACCCGGACCGGGAACGACATGTGAGCTACGTCCGGGTCCGCGTGGCGACCCGGGTCACCTCGGGGCGCTCGACTTCCACCGGAGGCCCGGTGGCCGTTAGCGTGCGGGGATGAGCGGGTCTTCGCACGTCAGGCGACCGGCGACGCTGGCGTCGCTGGCCGCGGAGCTGGGCGTGTCCCGGACCACCGTCTCGAACGCCTACAACCGGCCCGACCAGCTCTCCGCCCCGCTGCGCGAGCGGGTGCTGGAGGCCGCGCGCCGGCTCGGCTATCCGGGGCCGGACCCGGTGGCGCGCTCGCTGCGCACGCGCAAGGCCGGTGCGGTCGGGCTGCTGCTCACCGAGGCCCTGAGCTTCGCGTTCCGCGATCCGGCTGCCACCGGGTTCCTCGAGGGACTGGCACTGGCCTGCGAGAAGACGGGGACCGGGCTCCTGTTGGTCCCGGTCAGCCCCGAGCACTCCGACGTCGACGCCGTCTACCAGGCCGGTGTGGACGGGTTCGTCGTCTACTCGGTCAGCGAGGACGACCCGCACTTCCAGGCCGTGCTGCAGCGCCCGGTGCCCACCGTCGTCTGTGACCAGCCGTCCGGGATCCAGGGCGTCGACCGGGTCGGCGTCGACGACCGGGCGGGCATGCTCGCGCTCGGCCGGTACCTCAGCGGGCTGGGGCACCGCCGGATCGGGGTGCTGTGCATGCGCCTGGGCGCGCTCCGCCAGGACGGCCCGGCCGGACTCGACCGGCAGCTGGAGAGCACCTACAGCGTGCAGCGCGAGCGCCTGGCCGGGTTGCGCGACGCGTTCGCCGAGGTCGGCGTGGACTGGGCGGAGGTGCCGGTGCACGAACGGTTCGAGCACTCCGAGGAGTCGGGCGCCGAGGGCGCGGCGATGCTGCTCGACACGAGCCCGGACATCACCGCCATGATCTGCACCTCGGACATCCTCGCGATCGGTGCGTTGCGCGTGGCGCGCCAGCGGGGGTTGCGCGTGCCGGAGGACCTCAGCGTGGCCGGGTTCGACGGCATCCCGGAGGCCGAGCGGCTCGGCCTGACCACGGTGCGTCAACCGTTCCGGGACAAGGGACGCGAGGCCGGGCGGCTGCTGCTCGAACGCGGCGATCGGAACTCCTCCGAGCAGGTCACGCTGCCCACCGAACTGGTCGAGGGCTCGACGAGCCGCGTGCTGCGGCAGTCCGGGGAGTTCTTCTCCGGGTGGTGAGGGCCGGGCCGGTCACCGAGTGCGGGCGCGCGCCAGGTGGGTGAGCGCGTCGGCGATCTCCTCGGGGCCGGCGACGCGGTGGGTCGCGGCCGTGTCGCCGTCGCCCACCTTGATCCCGACGTCGCGTCCGGACAGGCGGGTGAACACGGACTCGTCGGTGACGTCGTCGCCGGCGAACAGCACCGCGTCGACGCGGAGGTGGGCGCGCAGGGCGTGCACCGCGGACCCCTTCGTGGTCCGCAGAACGGCGAGGTCGACGACGTCCTTGCCCTCCGTCGCGTCCACCCCGTCGCGGGTGGCGGCCCCGGTCCGGACGCGGTCCAGCAGCGCCGTCCCGGCGGCGGGGTCCACGCCGCGCACGTGCACCGCGGCCCCGGCCGGCTTGATCTCCAGACGCGCGCCCGCGACGTCGTCGACGAGGGGCTGCAGATCCTCGATCAGCGCGGCCCGGCGGTCGCGCTGATCCGGGCTCAGGAACTCGCCGCGGCCCAGCGACGCGGCCAGGGCGGGGTCGAACTCGCTGCCGTGGCTGCCGACCAGCCGCACCGGCGCGCCGAACCCGGACACCGAGGCCAGGTCCTCGCGCCCGCGCCCGGACACCATGACGACGGTCGTGCCCGCCAGCCCGGCCAGCGTCCGGACGGCCTCGGCGGAGGCGGGCAGCGGACGAGACGACGACGGGTCGTCGACGAGCGGGGCCAGCACCCCGTCGAAGTCGAGGGCGACCAGCAGGCCCGGCACCCCGGCGAGGCGGTCCAGCTCGGAGGCGAGCCCGGTGCTCACGCCTGTCCCTGATCGTCCGGGACGGGCACTCCCAACGCTCCCAGGAACGAGCGTGCCCAGTGGTCCACGTCGTGGTCGAGGACCTGACGGCGCAGCGTGCGCATCCGCTTGCCGGCCTCCGCGTCGTTCATGGTCAGCGCGGCGTGCAGCGCCTCCTTGACCCCGTCGGTGTCGTGCGGGTTCACCAGCAGCGCGCTGGTCAGCTCGTTCGCGGCGCCGGCGAACTCGCTGAGCACGAGCACCCCGCGCTCGTCCGGGCGGCACGCGACGTACTCCTTGGCGACCAGGTTCATGCCGTCGCGCAACGGGGTGACGAGCATGACGTCGGCGGCGAGGTAGAACGCGGTGAGCTCCTCGCGGGGCAGCGACTGGTGCAGGTAGTGCACGGCCGGATGGCCGACCCGTGCGTACTCGCCGTTGATCCGCCCGACCGAGAGCTCGATGTCGTCGCGCATCTGCCGGTAGTGCTCGACGCGTTCCCGGCTCGGGGTGGCCAGCTGGATCACCACGGCGTCGTCGACGGTGATCCGCTCCTCCTCGAGCAGCTCGTGGTAGGCCCGCAGCCGGACGTCGATGCCCTTGGTGTAGTCGAGCCGGTCCACCCCGAGGATGATCCGGCCCGGGTTGCCGAGCTCCTCGCGGATCTCGGCGGCCCGTTTGACGACGGTGTCGGTGCGGGCGAGCGTGTCCAGCGTCGTGGAGTCGATCGAGATCGGGAACGCGCCGAGCCGGACCTGCCGGTCGCCGACCCGCACGACCTCCGGGTCGCGGTCCGGCATGGCCCCGGTCAGCTCGGTGGCCAGCCAGTGGAAGTTCCGCACGCCGCCCTCGGTGTGGAACCCGACCAGGTCGGCGCCGAGCAGGCCCTCCATGATCCGGGTCCGCCACGGGAGCTGGCGGAACAGCTCGACCGGCGGGAACGGGATGTGCAGGAAGAACCCGATCTTGAGGTCGGGACGCAGCTCGCGCAGCTTCCCGGGCACGAGCTGGAGCTGGTAGTCCTGCACCCACACAGTGCCGCCGGGGGCGGCGACCTCGGCGACCGCCTCGGCGAAGCGCTCGTTGACCCGGGTGTAGGCGCGCCACCAGTGCCGGTGGAACGCCGGGGTGGCGACGACGTCGTGATACAGCGGCCAGAGCGTGCCGTTGGAGAAGCCCTCGTAGTACTCCTCGATCTCACCGGCGGACAGGCGCACCGGGTGCAGTGACAGACCGCCCTCGACGAACGGCTCGGCGTCGACGTCCGGGACGCCGGGCCACCCGACCCAGGCACCCTCGCGGGCCCGCAGCGTCGGTTCCAGCGCCGTGACCAGGCCCCCGGGGCTGCGCTTCCACCGGCTGCTCCCGTCCGGGAGCGTCTGCAGGTCGACCGGCAGGCGGTTGGCCACCACCACCAGGTCGGCCGAGGTGTTCACCGTCGCGGACTCGGTGGTGCCGCTCGTCACATGCCCTCCTCGGGTCGACGCGCTCCGGCGAGCCCGCCGGGGCGTCGGCACCGACCCTACGGGGACTCGACGGCCGGGGCCGGGGCATCGGCCGCCGGCTCGGCCGGCTTCTCCCCGGGCGGCTTCTCCGCGGCCGGCCTCTCCTCGGGAGGCTTCCCCGCTGCCGGCCTCTCCTCGGCCTGCTTCTCCTCGGCCGGTCGCTCGTCGGCCGGCTTCTCCTCGGGCCTCCGACGGGGGCGGGTGACGAACTGCCCGAGGGCCACCCCCGCCGCCAGCGCGAGACCGGTCGCCAGCGCGAGGGTGACCGTCACGAGCCCTTCGGCGACGCCCTCGACGGCCAGCTGGTAGAAGCCGCGGTATGCGGCCAGACCGGGCAGAAGGGGCGTGACGCCGGCCAGCGTGATGACCATCGGCGGGGTGTCGCCGCCGCGGCGCAGCAGCCCGGCCGCGAGCCCGACGACCAGGGCCGCGACTCCGGTCGAGGTGATCGGGCCCACGTCGGTGAACTGATTGAGCGCGCCGTAGACGGCCCAGCTCGCGGCCCCGACGGCGCCGGCCACCGGCAACGAGCGCAGCGGCGTGTAGCCGGCGAGCGCGTAGAACATCGCCGCCATCGCGCCGGCCAGGGTGGACAGGCTGAACTGGGCGGCGCTGGAGGGCAGGTCCCCGGAAACCTCGATGCTCTGGCCGACGGCGAAGCCGAACTTCAGGCCGACCACGACTCCGGTCAGCAGCCCGGCCGAGAGCAGCGCGATCTCGACGATCCGGGCCGCGGACGTCAGGTAGTACCCGGTCAGGGCGTCCTGCACGGTGCTGACCACCGACAACCCGGACAGCAGCACGGTGATGCCCGCGGCCACGATGAACGACGGCCGGGTGCCGGCGGGGAAGAGCTGCAGGGAGATCAGGCCGATCGTGGACACCGTGACCAGCAGCCCGCCGAGCGTCTGCTGGAAGAACGCGGCCACGCCCCACCGGTTGAGCAGCCGCCCGATCCGGTCGATCGCCGCCGTGGTCACGAACGCGGCGGCCGCGGTGATCGCGCCGCCGCCGAGCAGCAGGGCGATCGACGCGGCCAGCCCGGCCCAGCCGAACGTGGCGACCCACCGGGGGTAGGGGTGGCGGGCCTTGATGACGTCGGAGACCGCCGACGATGCGGCGCGCACGTCGAGCTTCCCGGCCTCGAGATCGGCCACGATCTTGTCGGTCTCGGCCAGGCGCGACAGGTCCAGCGCGCGGTAGCGCACCAGCCGCATCGACGTCACCGGCGTCGCGGCGTTGCCGCGGTGGCAGCACATGGTGATCGAGGTGAACGTGATGTCCACGTCGACGGCGGGCAGCCCGGCCGCGTTGGCCAGCCGCAGCATCGTGGCGGTGACCTCGTCCACGCTCTCCCCGCTGGAGAGCTGGATCTCCCCGACCCGCATGCAGAGGTCGAGTACCTGCTGGACCTGGGCGTCGTCGGGGACCTGGGGCCCCAGCATGAGCATCGGGACGGTGGATGGCCCGGGCGTGAGCAGCCGTTTCGCGTCCCGGCGCAGCGCCCCCCGCAGCCGCCGGCTGAACCGGTCGGCCAGGTGCGACTCATCGGACACGGTACGGACCACCCCCTTCTCTCCGGTGCGCGCCACGGCGGCGCTCGGTGGCGCCGTATGCGTGTGCGGTCCTCCAGGCTAGGACCCCGGCCCGGGCGCCGAGCGGGGACGGGCGGGTCTCACACCCGACGAGACGTCACACCGGATCCGAGGGGGCCGCGCCGCGGCCACTGCTACCGTCGCCAGCGTGACCGAGACGCGCCCCGTCGAGTGGAACAAGCGCGCCCGGACACTGCGCCTGACCGGAGTGATCGGTCTGGTCGCCGCCGTCCTGCTGGTCGTCACGGCGAACTACCTCGCCGGCCTGATGCTCGGTGTCCTCGGGGTGGGGAACCTGCTCGCGGCCGGGCCGGTCGCGGCGACGGGGAAGGTCCCGACGCCGATCCGGATCGTGATCATCGTGGGCGGGGCCGGGTTCGTGGTCGCGATGCTCGCGGGGACGATCCTCGCGCTGATCGGGAGCTGACTAGTCTGTACCCGTCGGCGAGACCTGCTCCGCCGGCGGCACCTGCCGGTGTAGCTCAGTGGTAGAGCAACCGCCTTGTAAGCGGTAGGTCGTCGGTTCGATCCCGACCTCCGGCTC
>JAKDNL010000667.1 GCA_030451825.1 Pseudonocardia sp.
CCGACTGTGGCGACGACGACGGCGCTGCGCCGCCTGGCCGACGACGTCGGCGCCACGTTCCACACCGCGGTCGGCGACGGCGGCGCGGACGCGGTCACCATGGCGCTGCTCGACTTCGCGCGCGGGGCGAACGCGACCCAGCTGGTGCTCGGGACGTCGCGGCGGTCGCGGCTGGCGCGGCTGTTCGACCCGGGGATCGGCGCGCGGGTGGTACAGGAGTCCGGACCGATCGACGTGCACATGGTCACCCACGACGCGGCCGGGAGGGCGCTGCGTCTGCCGGTGCTGCGCGGTGGGCTCTCCGGTTCCCGGCAGGCGGCCGGATGGGTGCTGGCCGTGCTGGTTCCGGCGCTGGCCACGGTGCTCGGGGTGCTGCTGCGCGACGTGATCGGGCTCTCCACCGACGTGGTGCTGTTCTTCCTGGCCGCGGTCGTTGTGGCGGTCGTGGGCGGGCTGGGCCCGGCGCTGCTCGCGGTGCTCCTGGGCGGGTTCGGGCTGAACTTCTTCCTGACCCCGCCGCTGTACTCGCTGACCATCGGGGAGACCGGGAACGTCGTCACCGTGGTCGCGATGCTGGTGGTGGCGGTGCTGGTCGCGCTCGTGGTGGACCGGGCAGCGCGCCGCGCCGAGCAGGCCGCCCGGGCGCGGGCGGAGGCGACCCTGCTGGCGTCGTTCGCGCGCACCGTGCTCACCCGCACCGACCCGCTTCCGCGGCTGCTGGAGAAGGTGCGCGAGGCGTTCGGGCTGGGCTCGGTGGCGCTGCTCGAGCGGCTCGGCGAGCGCGCGGACCGTGCGTCGGTGCATCCCCTGGGCAGCGCCGGCTGGGAGCGGGTCGCGGTGTCCGGTCCGCCGGACTGTTCCCGGCCGGAGGAGGCCGACGTCGACGTCGAGATCGAGCCGGGGCTGCACCTGGTCGGCACCGGGCGCGCCCTGCCCGCGGCCGACCGTCGGCTGCTGGAGACCGTCGGCGGGCAGGCCCTGCTCGCGCTGCGCAGCCAGCGTGCCGCCGCCGAGGCCGAGGTTGCGCAGCGCCGTGCCGAGGTGAACGAGACCCGCGGGGCGCTGCTGTCCGCCGTCGGGCACGACCTGCGCAGCCCGCTGACCTCGATCAAGGCCGCGGCCGGGAGCCTGCGCGACCCGCTGCTGCGGCTGTCCGGGACCGACCGGGCCGATCTGCTGGCCACCGTCGAGGAGTCCGCGGACCGGCTGACCGGCCTGGTGGACAACCTGCTGGACTCCTCCCGTCTCGCGGCCGGTGCCGTGCACCCGCTGCTCGCCTCGGTCGGCTACGACGAGGTCGCGGTGCGGGCCCTGGTCGGGATCGAGGGCGCGGCCCGGGTACGGGTGCAGATCGACGAGGAGCTCCCCGACGTCGTCGCCGACGTGGGACTCCTGGAACGGGTGGTGGCGAACGTGGTGGACAACGCGCTGCGGCACGGGGCCGGGGCACCGGTCGCGCTGCGCGCGAGCGCCCATGCCGACCGGGTCGAGCTCCGGGTGGTCGACCGGGGCCCGGGCGTGCCGCGGCAGGCGCGGGACGGCCTGTTCGCGGCGTTCCAGCGCCTCGGCGACCGGGATGCGGCCCCCGGCGTCGGGCTCGGGTTGTCGGTGGCCCGCGGGCTGACCACCGTCATGGGCGGGACGCTGGGCGCGGAGGACACCCCCGGCGGCGGGCTGACGGTCGTGGTGTCGATGCCCTCGGCCGGCGCGGACGCGGAGCCGGAGGAGATCGGATGAGCGCCGGGACGAGGGTGCTCGTCGTCGACGACGACCCGCAGATCCTGCGTGCGCTGCGGATCAACCTGACCGCGCACGGCTACACGGTGCTGGTCGCCGCGGACGGCGCGTCCGCGCTGCGGGTGGCCGCCGACGGGCACCCGGACGTCGTCGTGCTGGACCTGGGCCTGCCCGATCTCGACGGCACCGACGTGATCGACGGTCTGCGCGGCTGGACGCCGGTCCCGATCCTGGTCCTCTCGGCGCGCACCGATTCGTCGGACAAGGTCGGGGCCCTGGACGCAGGCGCCGATGACTACGTCACCAAACCGTTCGGGATGGCCGAGCTGCTGGCCCGGCTGCGCGCCGCGGTCCGCCGGGCCGCGGTGTCCTCGGTCGACGGCGAGGCCGTGATCCGGACCGCGGACTTCACCGTCGACCTGGCGGCGAAGACCGTGGCCCTGGCCGACGGTGCCGAGGTGCACCTCACCCCGACCGAGTGGGGCATTCTCGAGCTGCTGGTGCGCCACCGGGGCAAGCTGGTCGGGCAGCGCCAGCTCCTGCGCGAGGTGTGGGGCCCGTCCTACGGGTCGGAGACCAACTACTTGCGCGTCTACCTGGCCCAGCTCCGCCGGAAGCTGGAGCCGTCCCCGTCGAGGCCGAAGTATCTGATCACCGAAGCCGGCATGGGCTATCGCTTCGACGGCTGAGTCCGGGTACGGGGCATGATCGGCGCAACCGGCACGGACGCGACAGATCTGTCGCCTTCCTGCCGGTTGCGGCGATCATCACCCCGATTGCGAACGGTTTCCCGGTTCGGCGTCGGGCGCGGCGTCCGGCCGGTCACGATCCGGTGGTGCAGATCGACGACCTTCTCCGCCGCCAGGCCGGAGTGATCAGCCGGGCCCAGGCGACCGCGCTCGGGATGTCCCTGCGGACGGTCCAGAGACGGGTGGCCTCCGGCGCCTGGGTCGAGGTCGCGCCCGGGGTGTTCCTGACCGGCGGCCATCGGCTCACCGACGAGGTACGTGTCCGGGTGGCGTGGCTCTGGTCCGGGCCGACGTCGCTGGTCAGTGGTCCGGCCGCGGCCTTCTGGCACCGGTTGCTCGACCACCCGGGCCGGGCGGTCGACGTCGCGGTCGTCTCGTCGAGCCGGCGGCGGCCTCCGCCGGGTGTCGCGACACGTCGGCGTGAGATCGCGGACGTCGACCGGACCGAGATCCGCGGGGTCGGTCTCACAGCCCTGGGGCTGACCGTGCTGGAGACGGCCGCCGTCGTTCCCGACGGCGCCGCGTTCCTGGATCGCGCGCTGCAGCGCCATCTCGCCTTCGACGACCTGTACGCGGCCTACTGCCGGGCCGTCGGGACCCGGGGCATGGCGCAGGCGGGCACCCTGCTGGTCGCGGCCGCCGACCGTGCGGACTCCGCGGTGGAGCGGCGGCTGATCGGCCTGCTGCGGGCAGCGGGGATCACCGGGTTCGTGGTGGGCCATCCGTTCGGTGACGACCGGTCGATCGACCTGGCCTTTCCCGCCGAGCGTCTCGCCGTGGAGATCGACGGCTGGGCCTGGCACGCCGACCAGGCACGGTTTCGCGCCGACCGTCGCAAGGGCAACGATCTACTCGCCGCGGGATGGAGCCTGCTCCGCTTCACCTGGCACGACATCATGAATCAACCGGTGGTCACCGTCGCCCGTATCCGGGATGCGCTCGCCAGAGCCGCATGATCGGCGCAACCGGCACGGACGCGACAGATCTGTCGCCTTCCTGC
>JAKDNL010000668.1 GCA_030451825.1 Pseudonocardia sp.
CGGCGCGACGAGCGTGACGTTCGTTGCGTAGGCCGCTACGAACGTGGCGTTCGGACCGGTTGGCTCCCGGACCGGTGCCGCCGGTCACCGGATGACGGACAGCGCCCCGGCGGCGATCCGCACCTGCACCGCGGTGTCGGCCTCGATGTCGTCGACCTCGCCGTCGATCTGCACCGGCATCGGGTCCAGCGCGGTGAACCGGAAGTCCTGCGCCGTCGGCTGCGGCCCGAGCCCGCGCACGGCCGCACGGACCGCGGTGAACAGCACCCGCCACTTGGGCCGGTGCTCCATCAGGATGACCTCGAACCGGCCGTCGTCCGGACGCCCCTCGGACACCTCGGCGACCTTCGCCATCTCGGAGATGTTGGCCAGCAGCAGGTTGTCGACACGCCGCACGGTGCCGTCGGCGAAGCGGAGCCGCAACGGTGTGAAGGCCCAGAACGAGCGGACCGTGGACACGATCTCGCGGACGCTGCCCTTGCCGCCCTCCTCGATCTCCAGCGCGACCACCGGCGTCAGCCCGAACCCGATGTAGGAGTGCGCGTAGCGGACGGGGGCGTCACCGAGTGTCAGGGCGAGCAGGTCCATCTGCTCGGTGCGGCCGTCCAGGATCGCGTCACGCAGCGGGCGCCGGGAGGTCACGCGGTCGTGGTCGTTCGCGTTGCCGGCGGGCAGCACGGCCGCCGCGGCCTCGGCGCCCGGGACGTCCATGATCCCGTTGACGACCTCGTTGTACCCACCGTCGCCGCTGGCCGAGACGATCAGCGGGCGGCCCGGCCCGGACGCCGCCGCACGGGCGATGTCGCGGGCGTGCCCGGCGTAATCGGTGGGGCGAAGGTCCACCCCCAGCTCGGGCCGGACGTCCGCCAGCTCACCGCGCAGCCGGCGCGCGAGCGCGTCCGCGTCACCGGTGCTCCCCGGGTTGAACACGATCAGCACGGAGTCCACGGTCTCGGCCACGTCGCGCAGCCTAGGCCGGGGGAGATCACGCGACGGTGCAACCCGGCCGGGCATCCGGCACCGTGTCGGTCATGGATCTTCAACTGGGTGGGAAGCGCGCGATCGTCACCGGCGCGAGCCGCGGGATCGGGCTGGCCGTGGCCACCACGCTGGCCGCGGAGGGTGCCGACGTGGCGATGGTGGCGCGGGACGCCGCTGTCCTGGAAGGGTCCTCGTCTCTGGTCGATGCGGCCGGGCCGGGCCGCGTGGTCGCGGTGCCCGCCGATACCGCCGACGACGCCTCGGTGCGGGAGATGGTGGCGGCGGTCGCCGACCGCCTCGGCGGGGTGGACGTGCTGGTCAACGCGGCCGCGCGGCCGGCAGGCCCGGGTCCGCTGCCCGGCCTGTCCGAGCTCACCGACGACGACGTCCGGGTCGAGCTGGAGACCAAGCTGCTCGGCTATCTGCGCTGCGCCCGCGCCGCCGCTCCGCTGATGACGGAGCAGGGCTGGGGCCGGATCGTGAACATCAGCGGTCTCAACGCGCGCAGATCGACGTCGCTGGTCGGGTCCGTGCGCAACGTGGCGGTGGCGTCGATGACCGCGGCGCTGGCGCAGGAGCTCGGGCCGCGCGGGGTGAACGTGACGGTGGTGCACCCGGGCCTGACGGTGACCGGGCGGATCCCGGGCATGATCGCGGAACGGGCGCGCGACCGCGGGGTGGACGAGGCGACGGTGCGTGCCGAGCTGGATGCCACGACGACGATCGGGCGGATGACCACCGCGCATGAGGTCGCCGACGTGGTGGCGTTCCTGGCCTCCCCGCGCAGCGTCGCGATCAACGGCGACGCGGTCGCCGCGGGTGGAGGGTCCCCGGGCGTCGTGCATTACTGAGCGGCCCTTGCCGGAGCTGGCAGGATGGATGGATGGACTCGACCCGCGTGGACCGCTGGTTGTGGTCGGTGCGTCTGGCCAAGACGCGCTCGGACGCCGCGACGTCCTGCCGCGGCGGGCACGTGCGGGTCAACGACCACCCGGCCAAGCCGGCGACGCCCGTCCGCCCGGGCGACAAGGTCCGGGCGCGGGTCTACGACAGGACCCGGACCGTCGAGGTCACGAAGGTGATCGAGAAGCGGGTCGGCGCCCCGGTCGCGCAGGAGTGCTACATCGACCACACGCCGCCGGAGCCGACCGGACCGGCGCCGGTGTTCGCCCGTCGCGACCGCGGTGCCGGGCGTCCGACCAAGCGCGACCGGCGCGTGCTCGACCAGCTGGGCCTGTCCCGCCGCACCAGTTGACGCCTGTGAGGATGGGGGCATGTACGACGCCCTGTTCCGCCTGGTGCTGCGCCGGATCCCCGCCGAGACCGCACACCGGCTCGCCTCCGGCATGATCCGCGGGGTCGGCACCGCGCCGGTACTGGGCCCCGGCCTCGGTGCGCGGCTCGGTCCCTCGGACCCGGTCCTGCGCACCCGGGCCCTCGGCCTGGACTTCGCCTCCCCGCTGGGGCTCGCCGCGGGGTTCGACAAGGACGCGCACGGGGTGACGGCGCTGGGCCGGCTCGGCTTCGCCGCGGTGGAGATCGGCACCGTGACCGGACGGGCCCAGCCCGGCAACCCGGCACCGCGCCTGTTCCGCCTCCCCGACGACCGCGCCGTGGTCAACCGGATGGGGTTCAACAACGCCGGCGCACCGGCCGTCGCACCACGGCTCGCCGAGCTGCGCGCCCGGCCCCTGCCGGGGGCACCGGTCCTCGGCGTGAACATCGGCAAGAGCAAGGCCGTGCCCGCCGATGACGCCGCCGCCGACTACCGCACCAGCGCCCGCCTGCTCGGCCCCTTCGCCGACTACGTCGTGGTGAACGTCAGCTCGCCGAACACCCCCGGGCTGCGCGACCTGCAGCAGGTCGGTGCGCTCGAGCTGTTGCTGACGGCGGTGCGCGAGGAGCTCGACGCGCTTCCCGGAGGCGTCCGGGTCCCGATGCTGGTCAAGATCACCGTCGACCTCGCGGATGCCGACGTCGACGCGGTCGCCGATCTCGCCGTCCGGCTCGGCCTCGACGGTGTGGTCGCCACGAACACCACCGTCTCCCGTGACGGACTGTCCACCCCGCAAGCACAGCTCGAGGCCATCGGGAACGGTGGGCTGTCCGGTCGCCCTCTCGCGGAACGAGCGCTGCAGGTCCTGCGCCGCCTGCGTTCCCGGCTGTCTCCCGAGCAGGTGGTGGTGTCGGTGGGAGGGATCGAGGACGCGAACGAGGCCTATCGCCGGATCCGTGCCGGCGCCGCGCTGGTGCAGAGCTACACCGGATTCATCTACGGCGGGCTGCTCTGGCCCTCGCGCTTCAACCGTGAGCTGGCCGCCCTGGTACGCGCGGACGGCCACCGCTCCGTCACCGACGCCGTCGGGGCCGGCGTCTGACACGACGAAGGGCCCGCTGTACCGGACAAAAGAATGAGGGCCTGCCGCGGAGTACACACTCCGCAACAGGCCCTCATCACACGTTGAATGTCGGCGACGACCTACTCTCCCACACCCTGACGAGT
>JAKDNL010000098.1 GCA_030451825.1 Pseudonocardia sp.
CCACCTCCCCCCGGCCCCCCGCCGCCCGCCCCGTGCGGGGGGGCGGGGCCCCTTGGGTGGCCGCGCCGGGCCAGTTTGGGGACCAATCCGCCGATCACCAAGGTGGCGGCATCGGGGCCCCAGGCCGAGGTGCTCACCCAGGACCGGATCCGCGCCGTCTACGGCATCGGGGCGCAGGTGCTGGCACACCCGGTCACCGGGGGCCCGCTGATCGCGCCGGCCCCTGACGGCCTCCCCCTGGGGCCCTGACCGGGCCGTCCTGCACGCTGACGCCCGGGTCCACGGCCGCGGCCAGCTTGCGCATCGCCGACGCGGCGCTGTCGCTCACGCTCGGCCCGAGCACCGCGAGGCCGGAGATCAGCGCCGCCGCTTCCGGCAGGTCGAGCTCGACGACGATCGCGGCCCGGGTCGGACGCAGGCTCACCCCGCCGTCGCGGCCCCGGTCGGCGCCATGACCGACGCTACGACAGACACCGAGGCCCGTGAGTTCTTCGACCGCTACGCCGCCGCGCTCCTGGCCCGCGACGAAAAGGCATTGCCGGCATGTACGGCGCTCCCTCGCTGATCCTGTTCCCCGGCCACGCGCTCGCGGTGAGCGACCCCGAACAGACCGAGGCGTTCTTCGCCTCCGCCTGGCCCCAGTACGACGGCGTCACCGAGGCCGAACCGGACGTCGTCGTGCTGGCGCGGGCGCCGGGCACCGTGTGGGCCGACGTCACCTGGTCCTACGGCGGACGGGCGCGGGAGCGCTTCTGCTACCAGCTGGTCTCCGGCGCCGACGGGTACCGGATCGCCGTGCTCACGCCGATGGAGTGAGCTCTCACTCCACGGTGACGCTCTTGGCCAGGTTGCGGGGGCGGTCCACGTCGCGCCCGAGTGCCGTCGCCGCGTGGTAGGCCAACAGCTGCAGCGGGACCGAGAGCAGGACCGGGTCCAGCTCGGGCTCGCTGCGCGGGACCAGCAGCGTCCGACCGGCGCCCGGGACGTCGCGGTGCCCGACCGCGAGCACCGGCCCGCGCCGGGCCCGGATCTCGGCCAGCGTGGACGTGTTCTTCTCCAGCAGGTCGTCGTCGGGCACCACGGCGACGGTCGGCAGCTCCGGACCGACCAGCGCCAGCGGACCGTGCTTGAGCTCGGCCGCAGCGTAGGCCTCGGCGTGGCAGTAGGAGATCTCCTTGAGCTTCTGCGCACCCTCCTTCGCCACCGCCCAGCCGTGGCGACGCCCGACGAACAGCACGCTCTCCCGGGGCGCCAGCTCCGCGGCCGCGGCGGCGATCTCGCCGGTGCGCTTCTCCTCGTCGAGGATCTGCTCGATCTGCCCGGGCAGGGCCGCGAGGCCGGCCACGATCCGGCGGCCGTCGCTCGGGGACAGGTCGCGCATCCGGCCCAGGTGCAGTGCCAGCAGCGCGAACGCGACGACGGTGGAGGTGAACGACTTCGTCGAGGCCACCGACATCTCCGGACCGGCGTGCAGGTAGACGCCCCCGTCGACCGCCCGGGCGATCGTGGACCCGACGACGTTCACGATCCCGATCACCCGTCCGCCCTTGCGCTGCAGCTCCTGCACCGCGGCCAGGGTGTCCACGGTCTCGCCGGACTGGCTGACCGCGACGTAGAGCGTGTCCGGCTCGACCACCGGGTTGCGGTAGCGGAACTCCGAGGCCGGTTCGGCGCGGGCCGGGATCCGGGCCAGGTCCTCGATCAGCTGCGCCCCCAGCTCGCCGGCGAACCAGGCGCTGCCGCAGCCCAGGATCGTCACCCGGCGGAACGCGCGGGCCTCCCGCACGTCCATGTTCAGCCCGCCCAGGTGTGCGGTGGCGAACCGCTCCTCCAGCCGGCCGGACAGCGTGCGCTCGATCGCCCTCGGCTGTTCGGCGATCTCCTTGGCCAGGAAGTGCTCGTGCTCACCGCGCTCGGCACCGGCCAGATCCCAGTCCACGGTGGACGGCGTCTTGGCGGTCGCCCGGTCGTCCAGGGTGAACGTGCGGTACCCGCCCGCGGTCAGGCTGGCCAGCTCGCCATCGTCGAGGTGGACCACCTGGCGTGTGTAGGCCGCGATCGCGGCGACGTCGGAGGCCACGAACATCTCCCGGTCCCCGACGCCGAGCAGCACCGGCGAGCCGTTGCGCGCGACCACGACCCGGTCCGGGTGCGCGGCGTCGAGAACGGCCAGTCCGTAGGTCCCGACCACCCGGTGCAGTGCCCGGCGCACGGCCTCCTCCAGGTCCGTCGCACCGTCGGTGAACGCGGCCGCCACCAGGTGCGCAACGGTCTCGGTGTCGGTCTCCGAGGCGAACACGACGCCATCGGCACTGAGCTGGCCGCGCAGCTCGTCGGCGTTCTCGATGATCCCGTTGTGCACGACGGCGATCCGGCCGGTGGAGTCGGTGTGCGGGTGCGCGTTGACCGCGGTCGGCTCGCCGTGGGTGGCCCAGCGGGTGTGCCCGATGCCGGGACTGCCGCGGAAGCGGGCGGGCAGATCCGCGGCCAGGTCGTCGACCCGCCCGGGGGTCTTGCGGACCCGCAGCTCGGCGGGCCCCTTCGCCGGCCGGTGCACGACGGCCAGCCCGGCCGAGTCGTAGCCGCGGTACTCCAGGCGCCCGAGTCCCTCCAGCAGGACCGGGACGGCGTCCCGCGGCCCGACGTACCCCACGATTCCGCACATGCGCGTCTCCCGACGTCGATGGTCATCTAGCCGTACACCAGGCGGCGCAGCTGGCGGGCCGAGTACTCCGGCGCCGGCACCCGGCGCCGGGCGAGCTCGGCCGCGACCTGGTCGAAGATCTGCTCGTTGCGCAGGCCCCGCGCCTGCAGCTCGCCGTGCCGACGGCGGACGAAGTCTCCGGCGGGCTCGGCGAAGTAGCCGAGCACGTCGGCCACGACCCGGGCCGCCTCGCCGGGGCTCAGCGGCGTGCTGCGCACCAGGTGGGCGATGAGCTCGTCGTGGGACGCCACCCCACCACCATGCGCCCGACCGTCGAGGAAAAGCGACATTCCTGCCCGGTATCGGGCAGGAATGTCGCCTAACGGGTTGCGAGCGGCGAGTCGGGCTCCGGCTCGAGCTCTCCGGCCTTCCACAACGACGCGTACCAGCCGCCGGAGGCGACCAGCTCGGCGTGCGGGCCCTCCTCCACGATCCGGCCGCCGGCGAGCACGACGATCCGGTCCGAGCGGGCCGCGGTGGCCAGGCGGTGCGCCACCACGAACGACGTGCGGCGCCGCGTCAGCTCCTCGCCGGCCGAGAGCACGGTCTCCTCGGTGGCCGGGTCCAGGGCCGCCGTTGCCTCGTCGAAGATCAGCAGGTCCGGCTGCACCAGCTCCGCCCGGGCCAGCGCGACGAGCTGGCGCTGCCCGGCGGACAGGCCCTGCCCGCGCTCCCCGACCGGGGTCCGGAACCCGTCCGGCAACGAGCGCACGAGGTCCATCGCCCCGACCGCGCGGGCCGCGGCCTCGATCGACGCCGGGTCCGCCTCCGGGCGGCCGTAGGCGATGTTCGAGGCGACGTCGCCGGTGAACAGGTGCGCCTCCTGCGGCACCACGCCGAGGCGGTGCCGGTAGTCGGCCAGCGGGAACCGGCGCACGTCCACCCCGTCGACCAGCACGGCGCCCTCGCCGGTGTCGTAGAACCGGGCGAGCAGCTTGATCAACGTCGATTTGCCGGCGCCGGTCGCGCCGACCAGCGCGATCGTCTCGCCCGGTGCGACCCGCAGCGACACCTCGTCCAGCGCGGGTTCGTCGACACCGGGGTAGCGGAACGTGACCTCGCGCAGCTCCACCGCGCCGCGCAGCCGACCCGGCACCGCGACCTGCTCGCCCTCCGGCGTCTCGGGCACCGACGTCGGCGTGCGCAGCAGCTCGGAGATCCGGTTCAGGCCGACGCGCGCCTGCTGGTAGCCGTCGAAGACCTGGGAGAGCTGCTGGACCGGGGCGAAGAACATCGTCAGGTAGAGCAGGAACGCGGTCAGCACGCCCGGGGTGAGGTCACCGCCGGCGATCCGGCTCGCGCCGACCCCGAGCACGGCGGCCTGCGCCACGTCGGAGAGCAGCGCCGCGAACGGGAAGTAGGTCGCGATGTAGCGCTGGGCCCGCAGCCGGGAGTGGCGGTAGTCCGCGCTGCGCTCGCTGAACCGCCGGGCGCTGATCTCCTCGCGGACGTAGGCCTGCGCGACCCGGACGCCGGAGACGTTCTCCTGCATGTCCGCGTTGACCAGGCTGACCCGTTCCCGGGCCTCCTCGTAGGCCTGCGAGGAGAACCGGCGGAAGATCACCGTGGCGACGACGAGGACCGGCAGCCCGGCCAGCGCGACCAGCGCCAGCTCCGGGTCGGTGACCACGAGCGCCACCGCGACGCCGACGATCGTCAGCAGGCTGACGAACGCCTGGGCCAGACCGGTCTGCAGGAACGTGGACAGCGCGTCCACGTCCGTCGTCATCCGGGTCATGATCCGGCCGGAGAGCTCGCGCTCGAAGAAGTCGAGCCCGAGCCGTTGCAGGTGCGCGAAGCTGCGCACGCGCAGCAGGTAGAGCAGGCTCTCGCCGGCCCGCGCGGCGACCACCGTCTGCGCCCCGACGACGAGCGCGTCCAACGCCACCACGACGATCCCGGCCAGCGCGGCGAGCAGCAGCACCCGCCCCACACCCGGGGTGATCCCGCCGTCGACGGCGTAGCGCGCGATCGTCGGCAACGCGAGCGTGGCCAGCGCGTCGGCCGCGATCAGCGCGATGGCCAGCACGAGCAGCCGGCGGACCGGGCGCAGCAGCCGGGCGAGGCGGAACGACGGGTCCGGAGCCGTCGGGTCCGACTCGCCGCGCAACCGGGGCTGCTCCCGCGCGGGCGGCAGCGCGTCCACCGCGGCCAGCAGCTCGGGGGTGGCCGGCATGCCCCCGGCCGCGCCCGGCGGACCGCCCGCGGCGGCGGAGGCGCCCGCGGTCGCCGGCTGCGGGCCGGACGCGGTCTCGGCCGGCCACAGCACACGGGTGAAGCCGCCGGGCACGACAGGGTCCCCGGCCGCGGGCACCGCACCCGCCACGGACTCCGCGGCGGCCTCCCCGGACCCGACGACGGCGTCCACCGACCCGTCGACGGCGTCCACCGACCCGTCGACGGCGGGCTCCGGCACTCCGTTCCCGGTCGTCCCAGCGGAACCGTTCCCGGCGGCCGGCCCAGCGGAACCGTTCCCGGCGGCACCGTTCCCGGCGGCACCGTTCCCGGCGGCACCGTTCCCAGCGGCACCGTTCCCGGCGATGGCCGGCGTGTCCGGGGCGAAGCGCGGGCCGGTCGCGAGCAGGTCCCGGAACAGCGCACAGCGCCCGCGCAGCTCGTCCTCGGTGCCGATGTCCACGACCCGGCCGTGGTCGAGCACCGCGATCCGGTCGGCCAGGGCCAGTGTGGAGCGGCGGTGCGCGACGAGCAGTGTGGTGCGGTCGCTGGTGAGCTCGCGCAGCGTGTCGTGGATCGCGGCCTCGGTCGCGGTGTCCACGGCGGACGTCGCGTCGTCGAGCACCAGCACCCGCGGGCGGGTGAGCATCGCCCGGGCGAGCGCGATCCGCTGGCGCTGCCCGCCGGACAGCGTCAGACCGCGTTCGCCGACCTCGGTGTCGTAGCCCTCGGGCAGCTCCTCGACGAACCGGGCGACCTGGGCCGCGGCGGCGGCGGCGCGGATCTCGTCCTCGCCGGCGTCCGGGCGGCCGTAGGCGATGTTGGCCCGGATCGTGTCGGAGAACAGGAACGCCTCCTCGAACACCACCCCGAGCTCGGCCCGCAGGTCGCGCAGGCGCAGCTCGCGCAGGTCCACCCCGCCGATCCGCAGCGCACCGGACTGCGGGTCGTAGAACCGCGGGAGCAGCAGCGCGACCGTCGACTTGCCCGAGCCCGGTGGGCCGACCAGCGCAACCGTCTCCCCCGGCTCGACGCGCAGCGACAGCCCGTCCAGCACCGGTTCGCTCCGGGCCGCGGTGTCGGTGTAGCCGAACCGGACGCCGTCGAGCTCGACGGCCGGCGCCCCCGACGGCAGCGCGCGCGGCTCCGGCGGGTCGGTGACGTCGGGTTCGGAGTCCACCAGGTCGTAGACGCGTTCCGCGCCGGCCCGGGTGAGCTGCGCGGCGACGATCAGCGCGCCGATCAGCCGGGCCGGGCCGATCAGCTGACCGACGTAGGTGGTGAAGGCGAGGAACGTGCCGAGCGTGATCGAGCCCTGCATCGCCAGGTAGCCGCCGAGGCCGATCACGGCGACCTGCCCGAGCCCGGGCAGGGCGAGCAGCACCGGGTTCAGCCGCGCGGTCAGCCGGGCCGCGCGCAGGCGCTCGCCGTAGAGCGTGCGCGCCCGGCCCTCCAGCCCGGAGACCTCGCGGGACTCCTGACCGAAGCCCTTCACCACCCGGACGCCGGTGACGGTCTCCTCGACCTGCTGGGCGATCTCGGCCGCGCGCTGCTGGGCCGACCAGGTCGCTGGGAACAGGGTGCGCCGGGTGCGGTTGGTGATGAACGCGGCCACCGGCAGCATCACCAGCGCGACGACGGTGAGCAGCGGCGAGAGCCAGAGCATCGCCGCCACCGACGTGACGACCAGCACGATCGTGCCCGCGCTGAGCGGGACGATCGAGAGCAGGCTCTGCACCAGCTGGAGGTCCGAGATCGCCCGGGACGCGACCTGGCCGGTGCGCAGCCGGTCCTGGCGCACGCCGTCCATCCGCTGCACCGCGGCGAACACCTGGCGGCGCAGGTCGTGCTGCACGTCCAGGGCCATCCGGCCGCCCAGGTAGCGGCGCAGGAACGCCGACCCGAACCGCACCACGGCCAGGCCGAGGATCGCCAGCACCACCGGCAGCAGCACGGCCGTCTCACCGACGACGGCGCCGTCCACCGCCAGCTTGGTCAGCAGCGGGCCGATCGCCTCCAGACCGACCCCGAGCATCGACGCGACGAGCGCGCCGAGCGTCACCGCCTTGTGCTTCAGACACGCCCGGACGAGGCGGCGGATCCAGCCCCCGGGGGGCGCGGATGATCGGGGAGACGGCACCGGATCAGGCTATGCCCGGCCCCCGACAGTCCGCCCACCGATAACGATCCCGGGATTCCGCAGCCACCGCGCACACCGTGGCGCCACCGCGCACACCGTCGACGGTGTGCGCGGTCACCGGCCGGTGTGTGCCGATCCTCGCCTCGCCGGTCAGCAGGACGAACTCGCCCCGCCCGGCGTCGACCTCCCCGAGCACCCGGTCGAGGCGAGCCCGTGACCCGTGTGACGCGCCGCTCAGGACCACCTGCTCGTTCCGCAAGCTTCGATCACGTGATGTCGCGGCGGCCGCCGACCACCGTGGCCAGCGCGACCGCGGCGACGGTCCACGCCAGCAGTACCAGCAGCGCCAGCCAGCCCGGGGGCGGGGAGCTCACGCCGGCCAGGAACTCCAGGATCTGGCGACCGTCGCCACCCTGGCCGGCCGCGTTCACCGGGCTCTCGTAGAGCGCGATGTCGCCGGCGTTGCCCGGCAGGAACGACGTCACCCGCGCGAACACCGTCGGGCTCGAGCCGCCGTCCTCACCCGCCCGCAGGACTCCGGCCAGAACGTTCTCCCCGATCAGCGAGTACCCGACGACCAGCGCGACCGCTCCCGCCTGGTTCGGCACCAGCGTGCCGACCGCGACCCCGATCACGCCCCAGAACGCGCAGACCAGCATCCCGACCAGGCCGAGGGAGATCAGCGCGCCGGCGCCGGGCAGCGTCTGCCCGCCCAGCACCGCGCCGCCGAGCAGCGGTCCGAGCAGCGCCATGAGCAGCCCGTACACCGCGGCGACGACGGCGGCGACCACGACCTTGGATCCGAGCACCTGCCCGCGGGACCCGGTCAGGAAGGCCTGGGTGACGGTCCGGTGCCGGTACTCCCCGCTCGCCGACAGCGCGCCGAACGCGCCGCCGACCATCGACACCGCGCTCAGGGTCGAGGCGAGCCCGGCGAGCAGCAGCACCGGCGAGGTGTCGGTCGCGCCCGGAACCAGCAGCGTGATCAGCGAGCCGAACAGGCTCATGGCCAGCGCCAGCACCGCGATCGGGATCAGCAGCAGCCAGTACAGCCGTACCGAGGTCGTCTTGCGGACCTCGGAGCGCAGCACCGCGCGCCAGCGGTGCGCCGGTCCGATCCGCGCGAGCAGGCCGTCCCGCTTCAGAACATCCGCAGCACTCATGACTCCTCCGCGGAACCGAGTACGTCGTCGTGGGTCATACGTTCTCCCCCGCCAACAGCTTGAGGAACATCTGCTCCAGGCCGACCCGCTCCTCGGTCATGCCGTAGACCGCGATCCCGGCGGCCAGCGCCACGTCCCCGACCCGCACGGCGTCCGCGCCGGAGACGGCCAGCCAGCCGTCCTCGACCGCGTCCACCTCGTTCAGCCCCTCGCCGACCAGGGACTCGGCCAGCTTCGCCGGGTCGGACGGGCGGACCAGCACGCGCCCGCCCTGGCTCTCCCGCAACGCGTCGATCGGGCCGTCGAATCGGCAGCGGCCGTGGTCGATCACGACCAGGCGCTGCGCGGTCAGCTCGATCTCGGCGAGCTGGTGCGAGGAGACCAGGACGCTGCGCCCGGACGCGGCGAACGCCTGCAGGAACGAGCGCAGCCACGCGATGCCGTCCGGGTCCAGGCCGTTGCCGGGCTCGTCGAGCACGAGGATCCGGGGGTCGCCGAGCAGCGCCGCGGCCAGGGCCAGTCGCTGGTTCATACCGAGCGAGTAGCCACCGACCGCGCGGTCCGCGGCGTCGGTGAGCCCGACCAGGGCCAGGACCTCCTCGACGCGCGAGTCCGGCACCTCGATCGCGGCGGCGGCGGCGCGCAGGTGCGCCCGCGCGGTCCGCTTCGGGTGCCCACCCTGCACCTCGAGCACGGCGCCGATCACCCGTCCCGGCGACTCGTGCGCGGCGAACGGGATGCCCTCGACGAGTGCGGTGCCGGTGCTCGGCCCGACCAGGCCGAGGATCATCCGCAGCGTCGTGGTCTTGCCGGAGCCGTTCGGCCCGAGGAACCCGGTCACCGACCCCGGTTCGACCGTGAACGAGAGGTCGCGGACGGCCTCGACCGGGCCGAAGCTCTTGCCGAGGCCCTCGACGGCGATCCGCCCGGCGGCGGCCTCCGGTTCTGTGTACGTGCTCTGCACGGTCGGTTCCCTCGATCGTCGGCGAGTGCGCGGTCATCCTCCCTGCCGCGGCGCCCGGAACGAGCACGGGCCCCATGCTCGTTCCGCGTTCGCTGCTCTGGGGGGACGAAACGGACGTCGGGTCCACGACGAGTCTGGTGGTGCACGCCGCCGACGGCCACCATGGCGACGACGTCCGATCCCCGGCCTCGAGGAGCACCGTGACCGACACCCGACGCACCGTGTCCACCCTGCTGCGGCGCTGGGCCACCGAGCGGCCCGACGACGAGGCCGTCCGGTTCGGCGCGACGCGGCTCACCTGGGCACAGCTCGACGATCGGGTCCGCCGCGCCGCGGCCGCCCTGCGCGCCGAGGGTGTCGGGCCGGGCGACCGGATCGCGGTGCTGGACCTGAACCATCCCTCGTGCCTGGAGCTGACGCTGGCGTGCGCCCGGATCGGCGCCACGAACGCCGTCGTCAACTTCCGGCTGGCCGCGCCGGAGATCGTCTACGTGATCAACGACGCGCGAGCCGCGGTGCTGGCCGTCGGACCGGAGTTCGCGCCGGCCGTCGAGCAGCTGGCCGACGAGCTCCCGACCCTTCGGCGGGTGCTGCACGTCGGCATCGGCACCGAGAGAAGCGCAAGCGGAACGAGCATCGGCACCGAGAGAAGCGCAAGCGGAACGAGCATCGAAACCGACGGGTACGAGGCCTGGCTGGCCGCGCACGAGCCCGACGACGGCCCGGACGACGCCGCCCCGGACGACTGCTTCGTGCAGCTCTACACATCGGGCACGACCGGCTTCCCCAAGGGCGCGATGCTCACCCACCGCGGCATGCTCAGCCACGCCGAGCACGTCGCGCACGACTTCGGGCTCGCCCCGACCGACGTCGTGCAGGTCGCGATGCCGCTGTTCCACGTGGGCGGGATGAGCTATGCGCTGCTCGCGCTCGGCCAGGGCGCCCGGATCGTGATGGCCCGCACGCCGGACCCGGCCGCGCTGCTGGACATGTTCGCGGACGAGGGCATCACGCACACGTTCCTGGTACCGGCTCTGATGGACGCGATGACTCAGGTGCCGGACGCCGGCGCGCGGGACTACTCGTCGTTGCGCGCGGTGTCCTACGGCGCCTCGCCGTGCCCGCTGCCGGTGATGCGCGCCAGCCTGGAGCTGTTCGGGCCGAAGCTGCACCAGGTCTACGGCATGACCGAGGCCTGTGGCGTGGTCACCTCGCTCGGCCCGTCCGACCACACCGACCCGGCCGTGGCGCACCGGCTCGTCTCCGCCGGGAAGCCGATCATCGGCGTGGAGATCGAGGTCCGGGACCCGGAGACCGGCGCACCGGTGCCGACCGGCGAGCCCGGCGAGATCTGGGTGCGCACCGAGCAGCTGATGAGCGGGTACTGGGACAAGCCGGAGGCGACCGCGGCGGCACTGACCGACGACGGCTGGCTGCGGTCCGGCGACGGCGGGCACATCGACGCCGACGGCTACGTCTTCGTCACCGACCGGATCAAGGACATGATCGTCAGCGGCGGCGAGAACGTGTACCCCGCAGAGGTGGAACGTGTACTGGCCGAGCACCCGGCCGTCGCCGACGTGGCTGTGATCGGCGTGCCGGACGAGCGCTGGGGCGAGGTGCCGAAGGCGGTCGTGGTGGCCATGCCCGGGCAGCAGGTCGACACGGACGCGCTGCTGGCCTTCTGCCGCGAGCACCTGGCGTCGTTCAAGTGCCCGAAGTCGGTCGACGTGCTCGACGAGCTCCCGCGCAACCCGACCGGGAAGATCCTGAAGAAGGACCTGCGCAAGCCCTACTGGGACGACCGCGACCGCCAGACCGTCTGAGATCCGCCCCTCGATCGAGGCTCCGCTGTCGATGATCACGGGTGAACGTGACGTCAGTGCTGCGGACGGCCGGGCGCACAGCCCTGATGTCACGCTCACCCATGGTCCGGGCCGGACTCCGAGAGGGCTGGCACATGAACCGCCCGAAGCGTTCAGGGCAGGGCCCGTTCGATCGCGTCCGCCGCCACCGTGGCTCCGCCGGACGCGGCGATCTCGCTGCGCATCCACCCGAGCCGCTCGTGCACGGCCGGGTCGCCGGCGACGTCGTTCACCGCTGTCCACATCGCGGCCGGGACGGGGCGGGCGGGATCGAGGGTCCGGCCGAGGCCGAGTTCCCCGATCCGGTCGGCGTTGGCCCGTTGCTCGGCCATCTGCGGGATGGCCACGAGGGGGACCCCGGCCGCCAGCCCCTCCATGGTGCTGCCCATCCCCGCATGGGTGACGAACGCGCGGGCATGGCGGAGCACGGCCAGCTGCGGGACCTCGGCGTGCACCTCGACGTTGGCCGCCAACGGTCCGAGCGACGCGGGATCCACCTGGTCGCCGACGCCCAGGACCACGTGCCACGGCTGCCCCCCGGCCGATGCGGCCACCGCGCGGTAGAGGTCCGGGCGGTCGTTGTAGGCGGTGCCCAGCGACACCAGTACGACCGGCGCACCGGAGGTGGGGGGCCGCCACTCGCCCTGGTAGGCACGCTCGGTGAGGCAGGGCCCGACGAACGCGTAGCGGTCGGTGAACGTGTCCCCGGCGTACTGGAAGGCGCGCGGGAGGGTGACCAGCCGCTGGACCGCCCGCTCGCCCTGAGTGAATCCGCGGACGTCGCGGATGCCCTGCCGTCGCAGGTACCGGCCGATGCGCAGGATCATCCGCAGGAACCGTGGACTCAGCGGGTTGATCTTGGAGTAGGCGTTCATCGACCAGTGCTTGTTGCTCACCAGATTCGGCCACGTCTCCACCGACGGCACGCCCCAGCGGTGCGCGAGGATGCGTCCCCACCAGGCCAGCGCCCCGTCGTGGAGCACCAGGTCGGGGCGCTCGCGGCCGGCAGCCTCCGCCAGGACCGGCACGAGCGCCTCGGTCTCGCCGAGCAGCAGCCCCATCGCCCGGACGAACTCCCGGCCGTGCATCTGCGGCAGCGTGTCGCGCCCCATCCCCTCCCACGTGGACGTGACGGGTGCGAAACGGGCGCCGGTCCCGGCGATCCGCTCGGCGAAGCCGCGGGGCGCCCAGTAGGTGAGGTCGTGGCCCCGGCGCACGAGCTCGGCGACGATGCCCAGGGTCGGGTTGACGTGCCCGGCCCCGAGCGGCGCGTAGGAGTAGATCACCGCCACACCGACGACAGTAGCGGCGGACGAGCCCCGATCCCCGTCGACACGGCCGAGCAGTCCGGGGTCGGACTCCAGTCCCGCCTGCGGATCGGACGAGAGCTCCACTCGTACGCCGGATCTGGACGAGAGCTCCACTCGCGCAGCCTCCCCGGGGGCTCCTGGCACCCCTGGGGCTCCCCTGGGGCTCCCCTGGGGTAGCTGGATTGGACGAGGGCTCCGTTCGTACGCCCCGGGTGGACGAGAGCTCCGCTCGTGCAGCGCCGCGCGATGAATGCGTGCCGCCGGCCATCGCGGACCGCGACCGGAACGGGCCGTGCACCCCGGATGAGGTGCACGGCCCGTATGTCCCTACGAGGCGCCGGTCGGCGCCGACGGTCGCGTCGTCGAGCCTCGCTCAGCCCGTCGCGGCAGCGGTCGGCTTGCTCAGCTTCTCCAGCCGGCGGGTGGTGGGCCAGCGGACGTTGCTCGCCCAGCCCAGCTTCTCGAAGCCACGGATCGTGGCGGCCGAGATGTCGACCTGTCCCTTCTTCACGCCGTGCCGGGCGCAGGTCGGGTCGGCGTGGTGCAGGTTGTGCCAGGACTCACCGAACGACAGCACGGCCAGCCACCAGACGTTGGCCGACTTGTCCCGCGCGGCGAACGGACGCTCGCCCCAGATGTGGCAGATCGAGTTGATCGACCAGGTCACGTGGTGCAGCAGCGAGACGCGGACCAGGCCGGCCCAGAAGAACGCGGTGAAGAAGCCCCACCAGGACATCGTCACCAGACCACCGATGGCGGCCGGCAGCAGCAGGCTCACCGCGACGATCGCGGGGAACAGCTTCTGGATCAGCGCGACGTCGCGGTCGTCGAGCAGGTCCGGGGTGAAGCGGCGCTGGTTGGTCAGGTTCTTGTCGAACAGCCAGCCGGTGTGCGCGTGCCAGAAGCCCTTGGCCAGGCCCAGCGCTCCGTCGCCGTGCAGCCACGGGGAGTGCGGGTCGCCCTCCTTGTCGGAGAACGCGTGGTGACGGCGGTGGTCGGCCGTCCAGTCGATGACGCCGCCCTGCAGCGCGAGGCTGCCGGCGACGGCGAGCGCGATCCGCAGCGGGCGCTTGGCCTTGAACGAACCGTGCGTGAAGTAGCGGTGGAAACCGACCGTGATCCCGAGCCCGGACACGACGTAGAAGACCGCGGCCAGGCCGACGTCGAGCCAGCTCAGTCCCCAGCCCCACGCGAGCGGGATGGCGGCGACGAGCGCCAGCATCGGAACGGCGACGAAGATGGCGATCAGGACGGTGCCGACGGCCGGGCGCTCGCCGAGAAGGGCGGGCGCCTTGCCGGTCCGGGAGCCCGGCGCGGGGCCGGTCTGGGTGCGGGGAGGTGCGGCCTCGAGGGTCATGAATCAAGGACACCGGATCTCGGAGCGCCCGGCAGTGCGGTAATCCCCCCTATCCGGCATCGGGGCCGCGCCGGGGGTGTGAGCTGTGCGACTTGACTCGCGGGTAACCCTCGGATACCCACAAGCCGTGAAGCTCTCCACGATCCTGCCCTATGGCGACGACCCGATCCGCAACGCCGACGCCGTGACCGGCCTCGAGAAGGCGGGGCTCGACGCCGTCTGGGCGGCCGAGGCCTACAGCTTCGACGCGGTCTCGCTGCTGGGCTATCTGGCCGCCCGCACCGAACGGCTCGAGATCGGCGCGGCGATCCTGCCGATCTACAGCCGGACCCCGACGCTGACCGCGATGACCGCGGCCGGGCTCGACGCGCTGTCCGGCGGGCGGTTCAACCTGGGCCTCGGCGCGTCCGGCCCGCAGGTGATCGAGGGTTTCCACGGCGTGCCCTACGACAAGCCGATCGGGCGCACCCGGGAGATCATCGAGATCTGCCGCCAGACCTGGCGCCGGGAGAAGGTGCACAGCGACGGCATCTACACGATCCCGCTTCCCGAGGGCCAGGGCACCGGCCTGGGCAAGCCGCTCAAGCTGATCAACTACCCGAAGCGGGACTCGATCCCGATCTGGGTGGCCGCGCTCGGTGAGAAGAACCTGGCGATGACCGCGGAGCTGGCCCAGGGCTGGCTGCCGCACGTCGTGCTGCCGGAGAAGATTCGCGACGTGTTCGGCGACGCGCTCGACGCCGGGTTCGCCAAGCGGGACCCGGCGCTCGGCACGCTGCAGATCGCCGGCGGCGGCGTCTGCGCGATCGAGGAGGAGATGTTCGAGCCGGCCCGTCAGGCCGCCCGCGGGATGTACGCCCTCTATATCGGCGGCATGGGCGCGCGCGGGAAGAACTTCTACAACACGGTGTTCGCCAAGCAGGGCTACGAGGCCGAGGCGAAGCTCGTGCAGGACCTCTACCTGGACGGGAAGAAGGAGGAGGCGATGGCGGCGCTGCCCGACGATTTCATCGATCGGGTCACGCTGATCGGCTCGCCCGGCCACGTCCAGGAGCGGATCGCCGCGCTGCGTGAGGCCGGCGTCACCTACCTGCACGTCACCCCGATGACCCAGGACACCCCGAAGCTGCTCTCCCAGCTCAAGGAGTGGATCTCCTAGCAGGTTCCACGGCGCCATCGCTCGACCCACCCGAGGAGGAGTGCCCGTGTCCGACCGGACCACCACCGACCTGGACGCCGTCGTCGTCGGCGCCGGTTTCGCCGGCCTCCACATGCTGCACCGGCTGCGCGGACTCGGGCTCTCCGCGCTCGTCCTCGAACGCGCCGGCGGCGTCGGCGGTACCTGGTACTGGAACCGGTACCCGGGCGCGCGCTGCGACTCCGAGAGCTACTACTACTGCTACGCCTTCTCCACCGAGCTCGAGCAGGAGTGGGAGTGGACCGAGCGCTACCCCCGCCAGCCCGAGATCAAGCGCTACCTCGACCACGTCACCGACCGCTTCGACCTGCGCCGCGACATCCGGTTCGACACCGCCGTCGAGGCCGCGCGCTACGACGAGGACACCCGGTCCTGGTCGGTCACCAGCGCGGCGGGGGACACGCTGAGGTGCCGGTACCTGATCACGGCGGTGGGCTGCCTGTCGACGGCGAACGTGCCCGACATCCCCGGTCTTCAGACGTTCGCCGGGCAGTGGAGCCACACCGGGCAGTGGCCGCACGAGGGCGTCGACGTGCGCGGCGCGCGGGTGGGCGTCGTCGGGACCGGGTCGACCGGGATCCAGGCGATCCCTGCGCTCGCCGCGGACGCCGCGCACCTGACGGTGTTCCAGCGGACCGCGAACTACTCCATCCCGGCCCGCAACGGGCCGTTGAGCGCGGAGGAGTCGGCGGCCTACAAGGCCGGCTACGACGAGATCCGCGCCGTGCAGGCGGCCTCGGCGAACGGGCATCCCTTCGTGGTCAGCGAGGAGTCCGCGCTCGACGCCGATCCGGAGCGGCGCGAGGCGCTCTACCGGCAGGCGTGGGACCGCGGCGGGCTGCGCTTCCGGGCGACGTTCCGCGACCTGCTCGCCGACGAGACCGCGAACGAGACCGCCTCGGAGTTCATCCGGGACCGGATCCGTGAGGTCGTCAACGACGCGGCGACGGCGGAGAAGCTGGTGCCGCGCGACCACGGCTTCGCCACCAAGCGCCCGCCGATCGACACGGACTACTTCGAGACCTACAACCAGCCGCACGTGAGCCTGGTCGATGTGAAGGCGACGCCGATCGAGGAGATCGTGCCCGCCGGCGTCCGGACGTCGGAGGGTGTCCACGAGCTCGACCACCTGGTCTTCGCCACCGGGTTCGACGCGATGACCGGCCCGCTGCTCTCGTTCGAGATCACCGGCACCGGCGGCACCAGCCTGCGCGAGGCGTGGGCGGCCGGCCCGCGGGGCTATCTGGGGCTGGGGATGAGCGGCTTCCCGAACCTGTTCACGATCACCGGCCCGGGCAGCCCCTCGGTGCTGACCAACATGCCGACCTCGATCGAGCAGCACGTGGACTGGATCGCCGACTGCCTGACGCACCTGCGCGAGCACGGCATGGACCGGATCGAGGCCGACCCGGAGGCCGAGCGGGAGTGGGGCGCGCACGTGCAGTCCGCGGCCGAGGCGACGCTGCTGCCGCGCGCGGCGAGCTCCTGGTACCTGGGCGCGAACGTGCCGGGCAAGCCGCGGGTGTTCATGCCCTACGCCGGCGGCTTCGCCCGCTACACCCGAACGTGCACCGAGGTCGCCGCGGACGCCGCGCACCTGACGGTGTTCCAGCGGACCGCGAACTACTCCAT
>JAKDNL010000669.1 GCA_030451825.1 Pseudonocardia sp.
CCCGCGGCTTCGACGGCGAGCCGATCGGTGAGCAGCGGCCGCCGGATCGCGCGAGCCAAGGTCCCCGGCCAGGTGGCGGCGGAGCTGGTGCGGGCGGCGCCGGAACCGGCGGCGGCGGTGCCGGTGGCGCTGGTGGCGCGGGCGCGGGCGCGGGAGGTCGGTGACCGGTGAGTACTGCTCCTGTAGACGGACCGCGGATGTATCGCGGCCTCAACACCCGCGAGCGCGCGGGCTGGGTGATGGGTATGACCCCGGCGCAGGCCGCGGTGGTGCTGGCGTTGGCCGCGCCGGTGCTGCTGGCGATGTCGGCGGGCCGCTGGGGGCAGGCGTTCACCTTGTTGATGACCAACAGCGTCGCGGTGGCGCTGGTGGTGGTCCCGGTTCGGGGCCGCCCGGCGCTGCGGTGGCTGCTCGATCTCGTGATGTTCCAGGCAGGAGTGCTGATGCGTTGGTCGGTGTGGCAGTCCAAGGCCGCGGCCGGGGTCCCGGGCCCCACCCACGAGCCGGATCTGCCTGGGGTGCTGAGCCGGTTGACGTTCCCGGACGGGCCGCCGCTGCGTGATCAGGGCCGGATCTGCTTGATCCACGACACCGCGGAGGGCCGGTGGGGTGCGACGGCACGGCTGACCCATACCGGGGTGGGGATGTTGTCCGACGCGGAGTGCGAGCGGCTCGCAGCCCGGCTGGGGAACCTGCTCATCGCGGTCGGGCACCGGGAGATCATCGACCGGATGTCGCTGCTGGTGCGGACCGTCCCCGACGACGGGGCGGAGTACGAGGTGTGGCGGGCCGCGCACGAGGATCCGCGGGCTCCGCACCTGGCCCGGTTGGCCACCGATGAGCTCGACCACAGCATCGGGTCGGTGAGCGTGCGCACCGAGCTGTTCGTGACGGTGTCGGGGACCGAGACCGCGCTACGGCGCCCGGCGCAGGCCGCCGGCGGCGGGATCGCCGGGCGGGCGTTCGCCCTCTACCGCGTGTTGGACGGGGTGGATGATCAGCTCAAGTCGTTGGGGGTGCGCACGGTGACGTGGTTGACCTCCCCCGGCTTGGCGGAGGCGATCCGCACCGGCTTCAACCCGGCCGCGTCGGCCGGATTCACCTCGCATCACCTCATCCATCCCGACCCGGCGGGTGAGTCGGGCCTGCCGATGAGCGACGCCGGCCCCACCTTGGTGCCCACGCCCGCGGCCCGCAGCTACCACCATGACGGGTTCTCCTCGGTGGCCTACAGCGTGCTGCCGCCGGAGTCGGGGACCGCGTTCGGCTCGCTGGGCCCGTTGCTGGCGGTGCGCACCGCCGGTGAACGGAGAACACTCGCGATCCACTACGAGGTGCTGAGCCAGCGGGCGGCGAACCGGGCGGTGCAGACCAACCGGTTCCGGCACAACGTGCTCAGCGACTACAAGACGACCAAGGGCTTCTCCACGACCGCCACCGACAGCCGCAAGGCCTCCGGCGCCCGCGCCCAGGAGTCCGCTGTCGCCGCCGGGCACAGCATGGTGCGCTACACGATGGCGGCGTCGATCACGGTTCCTGCGGGCTGGAACCTGGAAGACCACGCCGCGAAGCTGGAGAACGACGCGAGCGGCCGGTTCCGGCTGTTGCGCCTGGAGTTGGCCCAAGATGCCGCGTTCGTGTCCGCGGCGCTGCCGGTCGGGATCGGGCTGCCGCGGCTGCGGGGGGCGTTGGACTGATGGCCCGCAACCGTGCCGGCCGCGGCCGCGGCGCCTCCGGCAATCCGCAGCGCTCGGCCGCGGATCTGTTGACCTCGTTCAGCTCTTCGGAGCACCCGTTCCCGGTGCTGTCGGCTCCCCCACCGCAGGATTCCGACCGGCGTGGCCGGGACCGGGTCAATCGGCGGGTGTCCGGGCGGCGCGGCGCGGCGGAGACCGGGCGCGGGTGGGCGCCGGTCGAGGCGACCGCGCGCGCCCCGGTATATCTGGCGGCGACCAGCGAGATCGGTGGGTTGTTCCCGCTGCTGGCCGCGAACGGGGTGCCGGCGGTCGGGGCGAGAATGGGCTACGACACCTTGTCCGGGGGTGCGTTCTACTGCCACCCGATCGAGTGGCTGCTGCGGGGGTTGGCGACCAACCCGAACATGGTGATCTTCGGGGAGCCCGGCCGCGGCAAGAGCAGCACGGTCGTCGCGTTCGTCCTGCGAATGATGTTGTTCGGGATCAAGACGCTGATCTCGGGTGATGTGAAGGGCGAGTACACCCCGCTGCTGCGCGAGCTGGGGATGACCCCGATCGCGCTCGGGCGGGGCAGCCCGGCGCGGCTCAACGCCCTGGACCTCGGCCCGCTCGCACAACGCTGGGCCTCCTGGCCGGTCACCCGGCAGCGCGAGGAGCTCGCCGGGGTGCTGGGACGCTGGACCAAGCTGCTCGCCGCGCTCGCCGAGACCCAGGGCTACAGCCCGACCGTCACCGACGAGATGGTCCTGTCCACGGTGCTGCGCCGCTTGGTCGGTGTCGGGGACGGTTACACGCGGCTGCGGCCGATCACGATCCCCGACGTGGCCGCGCAGCTCGCCGACCCCGACGACGAGCTGTGGCGCGACGCCCGGTTCGCCGGGCGCCGCGAGTTCCTCGACCACACCCGGCTGATCACCGACGCGTTGTCCAACCTGGTCATCGGCCCACTGGCCGGGTTGTTCGACGCCCAGACCAACTTCAGCCTGGACTGGGACGCACCCGTCCAGTCGATGGACCTGTCGCTGCTGCGCTCGCGCGGTGACCAGGCCATCGCCGTCGCCCTGACGTGTCTGGGGTCCTGGTCGTCGATGATCACCGACCTGCAGGACGACGGGGACATCCGGATCGTGGTCCGCGACGAGGTGTGGCGGCAGATGCGGTTGGGGCTGCGTGCGGTGCAGGCCGTGGACGCGGACCTGCGGCTATCCCGGGCCGAGCGCAAGATCCAGCTGCTGGTGATGCACAAGCCCTCGGACCTGCTCTCGGTCGGCGCGGCCGGCTCGCAGGAGGTCGCGATCGCCAAAGACCTGCTCGCGCTGTGCTCGACCCGCATCCTGCTCGGGCAGTCCACCCGGGTCGCCGACGAGCTGGCCACCGAGCTCGCGCTGACCGAACGGGAGCAGGACGTCGCCGGTGGATGGGCGATGGAACGCCGCGGCCGCGCCCTGTGGAAGATCGAGAACAACCCCGGCTACAAGGTCCAGACCGTGCTGTCCGGCGCCGAGCAGCGGGTGTTCGACACCAACGCCCAGCTCCGCGCCAAAGGCCGGGAGTTCACGAATCCCGACGGGTCCACGAGCGGGAACCTGCATGCCGGGGGCCGGTGGTGAACCCGCGTCGTGCTGTCGCGGGTTCACCCACCAGCGCCCGCCGGGCCACGTCTGCCGGTCCAGCCGAGGTGTTCGAGGGCGCGCGCGTCGCGGCGCCGCGCGCCTGAGCAGGGGCGGGGCCGGGGCGATGCAGCGTCAGCAGATGCAGGGCCG
>JAKDNL010000099.1 GCA_030451825.1 Pseudonocardia sp.
CGGTGCCGGTGCCGGTGCCGGTGTCGCCCGGCGCGCCCGCGGTGCTCCGGCCCGGTTCCCGGCCGAGCAGGCGTGGGGCCAGCCGGCCGCCGATGTATCCGGTCGCGCCCGTGATCAGGTATCGCACGCCGGCGATTGTCCCCCGCCACCGGACCCGGCGCCCGCTGCCCGCGTGGCCTCCTGGGCGGTGTCCTGAGTGGCGTCCTGTGTGGCCTCCCGGGCAGGGCTCCGGGGTGGGCTCGTGCGGGTGTCCCTGGGCCGGGTCCAGGGCGTCCACCTCGGACGCGTCCGGCTCGTGCGCCGCCGACAGCGACCGCACCGCGGAGGTCAGCACCGCCAGCAGCGGCACCGCGAGCAGCGCGCCGGCGATCCCGGCGACGACCACGCCCGCGGCCACGGCCAGCGTCACCGCCAGCGGGTGCAGCGCCACCGCGCGGCCCAGCAGCAGCGGCTGCAGCACGTGGCCCTCGAGCTGCTGGATCCCGATCACGATGGCGAGGACGATCAACGCCGGGACGATGCCGTTCGCCACCAGCGCGATCAGCACCGCGATGAAACCGGTGACCACGGCGCCCACGATCGGCACGAAGGCGCCCAGGAACACGAGCGCGGCCGTGAGCAGCCGCTGGATCGAGTCGACGCCGGCCGCCAGCTGGCTTGTGAGGCCGGCGAAGCCGCTGACGAGCGTGTTCACCACGAACGTCATCAGTGCGCCGATCAGCGCCAGCCCGCCCACCAGGACGAGCACCGTGGCCAGGCCGCGCGGGACCCGGAGCGAGGTCACCCAGCGCACGACCGGTGACAGCAGCGCCGCCAGCAGGACCGCGATCGCGACCGGGATGACCACGACCTGGAGCGTCGTCTCCGGGTCGGTGTCCCCCGGAGCGGGGGTCCTCGCGCATGGCCGAACGGTAGTCCGTTCCCGGCCCCGCCCCGTCGATCATGCCCCGCCGATCGTGCCCGGGGCGCGGATGGCGGTGTCCGTCCCCGGCACGGAGCAGTGCGGGTGCCGGATGATCACGTTTCGTAGAACAACACCCGTGTGACTGACGCCCGGATGCTCGTCCGGCAACCGGATCGGGTCAGCGTCGGAGGCAGAACGTGAGATCGCCCGGAAGAGGCCGACGTCGCCGGCCCGCAACCGGCTCCGATCGTCCCGCACGGCCGCGCCCGCGCCGGCGACCGTCCGGACCTCGGTTACTCGCTGCTCCATTAGGAGTCACGCTGAGTACTGTCAGCGAGCCCCGAGGGGTGTGGCGGACCGTGACGCCACTCGGACGGGCGGACCTGGCCGGATCGCTGTAACGGTCGAACCGGAGCCGTTTCCACCGCCGAGTGTCACCCGTTGTCGGAGTGAGTGGGCCGAACGGCGGTACGCGGAATACGACGGACAGGCGATCCGGGCGAGGCGCACGTCTGAAGCGGGAGACCGGGATGCAGGAGGTACGGCGGGTGCACGACAACGACGACAAGGGTCTGTACGCAGCGGTCAGCCGGCGGCGTGCCGCGGTCGCGGGTTCCGGGACCGACGCCTGGCCCTTCCCCGGCAGGCACGAGATGCACGACGAGATCGCAGAGGAGACACCGATCTTCCACTCGCTGACGGTGGGCGGCTGGCGCAGCCGTCAGAAGGGCGGCGCCGGCCGCGCGGTGCGCTCGGTGCACCGCCCGACGGTGAACCGGACGGCCGACGATCTCGCCGCCTTCCACTCCGACCTCCTGCGCGCCCCGCATGTCCGGCAGGATCTTGAGGCCCCGGCCCGGTCCGCCACCCGCCGTCGGGCCGCGGAGCGGGCCGCGGACCGGCGGGCGATCGCGGAGCTCCTCGGCGGAGCCGGACGGCACCGCCTCTCGACCCCGGCCTGACCGGCCGGAGCAGAACCCCGGGACGACGGCGCGGGCCGTCGGAGGACACGGGTAGCGGTGCACCGCGCAGGTCGGTGCGACCGGAGGAGAACGTCTCGCGGGTGCTTCGGCCCGTGGGATCGGTGACGACCGGCTGGGGAGCAGGGTCGTCAGCACGCAAGGCGAGGGCCGGTGCCCGGGACGGAAGAGGAGCCGTCGCGGGTACCGGCCTTCGCGCGTCGTGCCCGGCCCGTTCGGGGCGCGGCCGGACGTCCCGGGAACCCGACGAACCGTGGGGAGCGCGGTTCGGCGCGGTGGTCCCGGTGTGGCCGCGGTCGTGACCCGGCCACGAGGTGGAGACAAGATCACCACGGACAGTGACCGTAACGAGGGTCCGCGTCGGCCACAAGAGGGGGGCGCGACCCGATCTGCCCGACCCCCGTGACGAGGACACGGGAAGCGGCGCGGACGGAGTCGCCAGCGCCGAACGGCCGCGGCGCGGGCCGCGGGTGAGCTCCCGGCGTTCTAAGCTTCGTCGGTGAGTACGAATCCGACGGAGGGCCCCCGCCGGACCGATCGTCCGCTGGACGAGGCCGGTGTGGTCACCGCCGTGCGGCGGGCAGGCGAGCGCGGGGCGACCGTCCGCCCGACCGGAGCCTCGGCGCGCGTACCGGGCGCGCTCGTCCGGACCACCGACCTGCTCCTGGACTGCTCCGCGCTGACCGGCGTGGTCGCCGTCTCGCAGGACCGGGTGCTGGTCCGTGCCGGGGAGCGGCTGGCCTCGTTGTTCGCCGAGCTCGCCGAGTCCGGGCGCAGCCTGGCCGTGGTGCCGGACGCCCCGGGGGCCACGGTCGGCGGCGCGGTCGGGATGGGCGTCTACGGCGGTGCGCCGCGGGAGGGCTCGTTGTCCGCCCAGGTCGTGGCCGCCCGTCTGGTGGACGGCAGGGGTGAGGTCCGCACGGTCTCCGGTGCCGAGCTGGACGCCGTGCGCTGCGGGCTGGGTGCCCTCGGCGTGCTCACAGCGGTGGAGTTGCGCACCGTGGAGCCGGAGCGCCTGCAGGTGCACGAGCAGGCCCGCCGGCTCGAGGAGGTGCTCGACGAGGACCTGTTGCGCGCGCACGCATGGACCGAGTGCGACGTCGCGGTGCCCTCGGGGCAGGTGATCGCCCGGTGGGCGGACCCGGTGGACCCGGACCCCGCTCCGGCACCGCCGCGGGCGGAGGGAACCGTGACGACGCGGGCCGCGGTCCGGGCCGAGGCCTGGGGTCGGGCCGTCTCCCGGCTGGCGTCGAACCCGCCGTGGGCATCCTGGCCGCCGCCGGCGCGCTGGAGCGCGGGCACCGAGGGGTGGCCCTACGAGGTGCTGCCCGACCCGCAGCCGTGGGATCCCGACACCGCGGAGTGGGCGATCCCGGCCGAGGCACTGGGCGCCGCGTTGCGCGAGCTCGGCGCGGCGGCCACCGCCCGCGGGCTGGAGCTGCAGCGGCCGGTGCGGGTACGGCTCGGCGCCGCGGAGACCGGCCTGCTGCACCCCGCGTACGGGCGCGACACCGCGTGGCTGCGGATCCGCACCCGCGCCTCCCAGGAGCCGCTGCGGCGCCTCGCCGGCGCGGTGCTGGAGGACGCCTCCGGACGCCCGGCCTGGACGTCACGGCACGAGTGGGGCCCGGACGAGCTCGCGGTCGCCTACCCGGGCGCTGCGGAGTTCCAGCGGGTGCGCGACGACTACGATCCGGATCGCCGCTTCACCGACCCCAACCTGGAACGCATCCTCGGCCCGTGAGCGGATCAGGACAGGGCGGCGCGCAGGCGGGAGGAGACGGCGCGCAGGTCGGACACGGCGCTGCGCCGGTCGGCGCGGGTCGGCTCGCCGTCGGCGACGACCTGTTCGCCGGACACCCACACGTCCCGGACCAGGCGTGACCCGCCGGCCCAGACCAGGTTCGAGACCAGCTGCGCGTCGTCGTCCGGCGCGACGAACGCGATGTCGTCGGTCTCGACGTGCACCACGTCGGCCCAGCGGCCCGCCTCGAGCACGCCCAGGTCGTCGCGGCCGATCGCGGTCGCGGCGTCCGCGGTGGCCATCAGCAGCACGTCGGCGGCGGTCAGCGCGGCAGCGTCGTCGGAGCCGACCCGGGCCAGCAGCCCGGCCAGGCGGGCCTGCTGCCACATGTCCATGTCGTCGCAGGAGGCGGGCCCGTCGGTGCCCAGGCCGACCCGGACGCCGGCGCGGCGCAGGTCCAGCAGCCGGGCGGTTCCGGAGGCGAGCTTGGAGTTCGAGCCCGGGCAGTGCGCGACGGCGACCCCGTGGCGGGTGAAGGTGGCGACGTCGGCGTCGGACAGGTGCACCGAGTGCGCGGCGAGCACCCGGCCCCCGAGCGTCCCGGTCTGCTCGAGCAGCGCCGGGACCGAGCCGTGCGCGGCCCGCTGGTCCCGGTCCTCGCCGAGGGACTCGGCGACGTGGGTGTGCAGCAGCGCGTCGCGGGCCCGGGCGTGCTCCCCGACCGAGGCCAGCGCCTCGGCCGGCAGCGTGTACGCCGAGTGCGGGCCGTAGCCGAGCTCGATCCGCCCGTCGGCGTCCGGGACGAGCCCGTGCGCGTCGATCCGGGCGGAGACGTCGTCGCGCATCTGTTCCCAGGTGCCCAGCCGGTCCCAGCCGGGCGCGGCGATGATCCCGGGGGTGAGCACGGCGCGGGAGCCTGCCGTGCGCACGGCGTCGGCGATCGCGTCGGTGAAGAAGTACATCTCGACGCTGGTGGTGCAGCCGGTGCGCAGCAGGTCCAGGCAGCCGGCCAGCATCCCGGCGCGCGCGTCGTCCTCGGTGAGCAGCGCCTCGGCCGGCCACATCACGCCGGTCAGCCACGGCATCAGCGGCAGGTCCCCGCCCATCCCGCGCAGCACCGACATCGGGGTGTGGCAGTGCGTGTTGACCATCCCGGGCATCAGCAGCCCGGGCAGCGGCCGCACGGTCGCGTTGGCGGGCGGGGCGTCGACGGCGCGGCCGAACCACGCGATCCGGCCGGTCGCGTCGACGTCGAGCACCGCGTCGCGCACGACCGGGAAGCCCGGCGCGCAGCTCAGAGCCACCGGGGCGGTCAGCCGCTGCACGGTCGGCGCCGCGGGAACGCTCACCGGCGGTCCAGCAGCGACCGCAGCGAGCGGAACGGCGGCAGCCAGGCACCCTCGTCGGGCAGCGCGTCCAGGGTGACCCGCGGCAACGGCTCGCGGAACACGCCGTCGATGTCCTCCAGGTCGAGGAACGAGATGACCTCGGAGGCCTGGGCGAACCCGGCGTACTCCCGGAAGCCGATCACCGAGACGTCGGTGCCGGCCCCGTTCAGCTTCTCCAGCGGCTCCCGGAACGCCCGCCCGTCGCCGGAGGCGACCACGAGGTGCCGCAGCCGGCCCTCGTTCGCGCGCAGGTCTATGTGGGCCAGCATGTCGTCGTCGACGTCGGAGTCGTCGCTGGTCTTGGGCTTGGCGAACACGGCGAATCCGACGTTGCGCAGCGCCTCCACCCACGGCCGGACCGTCTCCACGCTGCCCGGCGCGACGTTGGTGAACACGCAGGCCTCGGCCTCGGCCTCCGGGCCGGCCAGGTCGAGCAGCCAGCGGCCGACGGCGTCGAAGCGCGGCCGGTAGGCCGACGTCGGACGGGCACCGAGCAGCGAGCCCAGGCTCATGTCCATGTTGGGGGCGTCCCAGACCAGCAGGACCCGCGGCGGCGGACCGGGTTCGGTACCGGTGGCGCCGGGGGCAGAGCCCGCGGAACGGGCGTCTGCGCTGGTGGTCGGTCCCCCGGAGTTCATGACCCGACCATATCGCCGCGCGTCCCGTGTCCGCCCTGGCGGTCGGCGTCGGCCAGACTGATCGCCATGAGCACGACGGACGCGCAGCGGGTGGCCCGGGAGTCGTCGGCGGCGATGGTGGCTGCGGACTCCGCGGCCCGCTCGACCGGGATCCGGATCACCGACGTCGGACCGGGGTACGCGAGGGCCGCCCTGACGGTGGCCGAGCAGCACGTCAACGGGCACGGTGTCTGCCACGGCGGGGTGTTGTTCCAGCTGGCCGACACGGCGATGGCGCACGCCTGCAACAGCTACGGCACCTCGGCGGTCGCCTCCGGCGCGGACATCGCGTTCCTTTCTCCCGGCTCGCTGGGCGACGAGCTCACGGCCGAGGCGCACGAGCGCGCCCTGGCCGGGCGTACAGGGCTCTACGACGTCACCGTCCGCACCGGCGACGGGAGCGTCGTCGCGGAGTTCCGCGGCCGCACCCGGCAGGTACCCGGCCTGGCCCCGCCACCCCGCGTGCGGTAGGAGGATCTCCCGCGCGACGTGGGTCAGGAACCGCTCGGACTCGGTGTGGTGGTCGGCCATCGTCACGCCGGCCTCGTCGTAGGAGTGCGTGACGGCCCGGACCAGCTCGATCGCCGCGCGGTCGCGCCACATCGTGCGCTCGGAGCTGGTGTCGAGGCCCATCCGCTCCGCGATCTCCGGGAGCAGGTCGTAGCGGTCGCGGTCGGCGAGGTTGCGGGCGCCGATCTCGGTATCGAGGTACCAGCCGTTGAACGGGGCGGCCGGATAGTGCACGCCGCCGATCTCCAGCGGCATGTTGCTGATCGCCGGCACCGCGTGCCAGCGCAGCCCCATCCCGGCGAACCAGTCGAGGTCCGGATGGCTCAGCGGGACCTCGGCCACGGCGTCCGGCGGGACGTCGAACAGCAGCGTCCGGCCGTCGCTGCCGGTGATCAGGAGCGGGAGCACGTCGAACCGCCCGCGGGGCTCCGGCCGGGGCCAGCCCATGGAGAGCACCCGATCGGTGAACGGGACCTGCGCCGGATCGCCGGTGACGGTCCCGTCGCCGTTGCGATGTCCGGCATAGCGGATCAGCTGGTCGTTGCGGATCCGCGGGCCCGGCCGGCCGGGCACGTCCGGGGCGAAGACCGTGATGGTGGAGCGGATCTTTCCGTCGCGGGTGGCCGCGCGCAGGTGTCCGACGCTCTCCTGGGCCACGTCGGCCGGGGCGTGCAGGTGGCGCAGGTCGCGGACCTGCAGCGACTTCCAGTACAGCCGTCCTATGCAGCGGGCCGAGTTCCGCCACGCGACCCGCGCGCCGGACGTCAGCTCGTGGGTGGTGTGGTTGTAGACCCCGGTGCGCTCGATCTCGGTGCGCACCTGGCGCAGCCGCGCCGGGAACGGGATCGGCGGGGCGGTCTCGGCATAGACCTGGTGCAGGAGATACTCGGCGCGGGCCGGGCCGGGTCGACCGCGCCCGGCCCGATGTCGGCCTGTCGGTCGGGCAGGTGATCGGACTGTCGGGCGGGCAGGCGATCGGTCTGCGGGTGCGCCGACATCACCGGGCGTCGCGGCCCGGGGCCGGTTGTGCGGGGGGCCGCCCACCGGGCCGCCGGTCGGGCGGTGAATGTCACCGGACCGGTCACGGAGCCGGGCGCAGCGTTGTACACCGCCGCGTTGTAACCGTCGTCACAGATGTCCTTCGGGGGTCACTCGGCAGGGTCCGAGGCGGGCGCACTTCTTCTTACCCGGTGACGCTCCGTACGTCACCGATGGCTTCAGGGTGCACGACCGAATACAGAAGATCGCGGACGGGGCGTCCCTCGTCGACGGCGCGGGCCTCGAACTTGGTCATCGGACGCCAGTCCGGACGCCGTGACCAGCCGCTGTCCGGCGTGCTCTCGTCCCGCAGCTCGAGAGCGGGCTGAGCTGCGCAGACGTGGCGCATCCGGTCCGCGTAGTCGGGCCAGTCGGTGGCCAGGTGCAGGGTCCCCCCGTCCCGGATCCGGGACGCGGCCAGCGCGACGAAGCCGGGCTGGACCAACCGCCGCTTGTGGTGGCGCCGCTTGGGCCACGGGTCCGGGAAGTACACCCGGATGCCGTCCAGCGAGGCCGGCGCGACGGCCCCCTCCAGCAGGTCCACGGCGTCGCCGCGCAGCAGCCGCTGGTTGCCCAGCTCCGCGTCGGTGATCCGCATCAACAGCTGCGCCAGCCCGGGCTCGAAGACCTCGACGGCGACGTGGTCGATCTCCGGTTCGGCGGCGGCCAGCGCGGCGGTCGTCTCGCCCATCCCGGAACCGATCTCCAGCAGCACCGGCGCGTCCCGGCCGAACCAGGCGTGTGGATCCCAGGAGCCGCCGGCCACGACGTCGTCGACGTCCCGGCCGAACTCGGGCCACCACCGGTCCCAGGCGCTCTGCTGGCCCTCGGTCAACCGGTTGCGCTGGTGCACGAAGCTGCGGATCCGGGAGCCGGGCGCGCGGGGTTCCCGGCGGTCGGACGTCTCGGGCAACGCCGCGCTGTGCGTCCCAGGCACCGCCGCCCTGTGCGTCTCAGGCACCGCTGGGTGGGGAACCGGCGGCCGGGAGCCGCACGTGTGAGGTGGCGCCGGGCAGACGGCCCCGCACGTAGCCCGCCGCGGTGACGGCGAAGCAGGCCGCGATCGCGGCGGCCGAGGCGGGGTTCTTGTCCCGCAGCTCGCGCACGACGCCGCCGGGGAGCACCTTGAGCGCGTAGCTGCTCTCGGTGGACAGCGAGTCCCCGGTGCCGACGACCTTCGAGACCGCGGCCTTGGACAGACCCTCGGCCCAGCCGCGGCGCAGCAGGTAGGCCCACTCGACGCGGTCGGCGGAGACGCGGTGGTCGACGGCGGCGCGCGGCTCGAAGATGATCTTCGGAGTGCGGCCGTCGGCCGTGTAGGCCTGCCGGGCGCGGATGCAGAGCTCGGTCTCCTCGCAGCCCAGCGGGTTGCGCCCGATCCGGCCCATGTCCTCGGCGAACCCGCCGACGCGCTTGAACACCTCGGCGCGCAGCGACATGTTGCAGCCCATCAGGTTGCGCACCTCGGCCCGCTCGGTGGGCTGACCGGTGTAGGTGCACCCCACCACCCAGTCCAGCTCTCCGGTGGCGTTCGGGTCCCGCGGAGCGGCACCCGGCAGTGTCGAGGGACGCCGGGTGGGCCAGCGCGGGTGCGCCACGCCACCGACCCCGATCACCGAAGGGTCGGCGTAGGGCGCGAGCAGTGCGCGCAGCCACCCCGGGCGGGCCAACGCGTCGTCGTCGAGGAACACGATGATCTCGCCGGTCGCCTCGGCGAGGGCGGTGTTGCGGGCGCCGGACAGGCCTTGGGCGAAGCGGTTCGGGATCACCCGGACCCCGTGCGGTGCGAACTCCTGCCCGGCCCGCACGAGCAGCGCGTCGTTGTGGTCGACGACCACGATCGTCTCGGTGGCCGCCACGTCCTGCGCGGCCACCGACCGGACGGCATCGACGATGTCGTCCCATCGCTTCTCGGTGTAGACACAGACCACGACGCTGGCTGTGACCGTGGTCCCGCGGTTGTCCGCGGACCGGTTCTGACCAGGGACGCCGGGGGGTACAGCGCTCACGGACCACTCACTCCTCGTGCACGGAAGTCTCCGGCCCCGGGGGCGGCCCGCGACCGGGGAGGCCGGTCGCTAGCGCGCGTAACCGGAGCCCTTGCGCCGACGCTCGGCACGCCGGTGCTCCGACGCCAGCGTACGCAGCACCCGGGAGCCGTCGGCGAAGGTCCGCAGGTTGGTCTCGCCGAACATGCGCTCGCGCTCGACCGACGGCACCTCGGTGATCTTCAGACCGGCCGCGGCGACGCGACAGTTGAGCACGGTCTCGATCTCGAAGCCGTCGCCCCAGATCATCGAGCCGTCCTCCGGCTGCGGGATGGCCGGGTCCGGCAGCTCGAGCTGCGGGACGAGGTCGGCCCAGAAGGCGTTGTACCCGTAGCAGAGGTCGGTGTAGGCGGTGCCGAAGAGCCGGTTGGCCACACCGTTGAGCCCGGCGTTCCCGGTCTTGCGCAGCAGCGTGATGTCGTCGCTGCCGCCGCCCTTGCGGAACCGGCTGCCCTTCGCGAAGTCGGCGCCGGCGACCAGCGCGGACACGAACGCCGGGATCTCGCCCGGGTCGGCCGAGCCGTCGGCGTCGAACATGACGATGACGTCGCCGGTGGCCGCGGTGAACCCGCAGGCCATGGCGTTGCCCTTGCCCTTGCGGGTCTGGGTGATCACCCGGGCCCAGGGCAGCGTGCGGCGGGCGGCCGCGACGGTGTTGTCGGTGGAGTTGCCGTCCACCACGATCACCTCGTGCACCGCGGGCCGGACCGCAGCGATCGCCGGAAGCACGATCTCCAGGTTCCGGGCCTCGTTGCGGGTCGGCACGATCACCGACACCGCGGGGTTCGGGGTGCGCCGAGGTGCCGGGCGCGGTCGGGGCCGACGGAAGCCCTCCGGGGCTTCGGTCTCCTTCGATGGGCCAGTCCGGTGTCCGGGCTGGCCCGGGAAGGGCGTCTCGGCCACACCGGTGCCGGTCTGCTGGCCCGGACGCGCAGGCGCGTTCGGGCCAGGTGTGACGGCCGGGCGGGCGGGCGTAACGGCGCTCACACTTCCTCCATACAGGTCCGCTCTGGTGATCCAACGAGGGGATCACGGTCTGGTTGCGGTTTTCGTCGACATCTATCGCGAACCCATATGTAGAGACGCCCGGGCGGGACGGGGGTTGCTCCGGATCCGGTGATTCATCCGATTCGATCTCACCCGGCCGTGTCCGGCCGTAGTCCTACGCATCCGTGGGCGGGTCGGTCGTGGCGACACTCGTCCCATGACGACCTCCACCGATGGCCGTGACGCGACCGCACCGGACACGACGCCCGGGCTGCACGCGCGGATCGAGGAACTCGACGACCGGATCGCGGCGCTGGAGGCCGTGACCGGCATCCGTGAGCCCGCTCGTCGGCGGGCCCACCACTCTGTCGTCTCCGGGCTCGCGCAGCCGCGGACGGTGCCGGACCCGGGGGTGCTGGGCGGGCTGGTCGGCCGCTCCGAGCCATTGACCGAGCAGGTGACCGGGCCGGTGCGCTCCGCGGTGTCCGGGACGCGGCTGCCGCTGGGCTCGGACTGGTCCCGCCTTCCGGTCTGGGCCGGCGCCGTGGTGACCGTCGGCGGCGTGGTGATGCTGCTCGCCCTGGCCGCGACGGCGGGCTGGCTCTCGCCGCTGGTCCGGGTCGTCTGTGGGGCGGCGCTGGGCGCGGCGCTGGTGGGCGCCGGGACTCGGGTGACCCGCCGGTCCGGGCCGGGGACGTCGTCGGCCGCGCTGGCCGGGACCGGGATCCTGGCGCTGTTCTGCAGCGCGGCCGCGGCCACCGCCCTGTACTCGCTGCTGCCGGTGGCGGCCGGGCTGACGGCCTGCCTGGCCGTGGCGGCGGGCGGGATCGCGCTCGCCGACCGGTGGCGGAGCCTCCCGCTGGCGCTCGGCGTCCTGATCGCGGGCGAGATCGTGCTACCGGTGGTCGGCGGAGGACCCGGACCGCTCGGCCTGGGGCTGGCGCTGGTGCTGCAGGCGGCGGCCGGCGCCTCGGCGTTGCGCCGGGCCGACCGGGATCGCTGGGCGGTGCTGAACCCGGTCGCCGCGCTGGCCACGGCCGTGCACGGTCTGCTCGCCGCCGTCGTCGCGCTGATCACGTACGGGACCGGAGACGACGTGGCCGTCGTCGCCGTGGCCGCGCTGGCGCTGGCTCTCGGGACGGCCGTCGCGGCACTCGCGGCGCTGCGCCCGCCGCCGGTCCCGCCGGTGCTGACCCAGGTCCTGGCGCCGCTGCCGCTGCTCGTCTCGGCGGCCGTGCTCGGCGGCGTCGCCGGTGCGGCGGTCGCGGCGGCGTCCGGGATCGCGCTGGCCACAGTCGCCGCCGTCCGGGCGCTCTACCGGGGGATCCGGCTCGGTGCCGCGGCCGCCGCCGCGGTGCTGGTGATGACCGCGACCGCGCTGGTGCTCGACGGACGGTCGCTGACCCTGGCGCTGCTCGTCGAGGCCCTGGCCCTGCTGACGGTGGCAGCCGTGCTCCGGATGCGCGTCGTGCTGGCGGCCGGGATCGGCTACGCGGTGCCCGGTGTCGCATTGTGCGTGGCGCTCCTGGCCCAGCCGTCCGCGCTGACCGGCCCACTGGGCCGGTGGGACGCGCTGGAGCCGGTGGGCGCGGGCCTGCTCGTGCTGCTCGCGGCCGGGGCGCTCGCCGCGGCACGACGGTCCGGCCTGCTCGGTGCCGGGGGACGTCCGGCCGGTGCCTGGATCCCGTCGGTGATCATCGGTCTCTACGGCGTGGCATGGCTGGTCGTCGTCGGGACGCAGCTCGTCCGGCCCGGTGCGGCCGGGTTCCTGACCGGGCACGTCCTGGTCACCGTCGGGATCACGGTGCTGGGCCTGGTCGTGCTCGCACGGGCAGCCACCCCGGCGTCGGCCGCCGATCGGTCGACCGGCTGGGCCGGGTTCGTGCTGCTCGGTGCGGCGCTGGCCAAGCTCGTCCTGTTCGACCTGATCGCCCTGGACGGCCTCGGCCGGGTGGCGGCCTTCATCGGCGCCGGGCTGCTGCTGCTCGCCGCGGGCGGACGGCACGCGAGCCGGACGGCCGCCCACACCGCGGGGGCCGGACCGGAGCCGGAGGACGAGGGGCCCGCCGGAGCGGGCCGCGGTGAGACCGCCACCCCGGGGTCTGCATCGTGAGCGCGGCCACATCCGCCGGTCCCCCGTCGGTCGGTCCCCCATCGGTCGGCTCCCTGTCGGTAGGCCCCCGGTCGGTCGGCCGGTCGTCGACGGGCCCCTTGTCGGTCGGCCCGGTGCCGCGTGCGGTCGTCGTCGGGCCCGACCGGGTGCGGGAGGCGGCGACGGCGCGAGGCCGGGAGCTGGTCGCGGCCCGTCGCCGTCTGGCCGGTGGGTACCACGCGGACCTGCGTGCCGCGGTCGCGATGGCGCGCCTGAGCTGTTCCGCCGGGCTCGCCGCGGACCTGGACGACCTCGCCCGCCGTGCCGCGGAACGGGCCGAGGGCTCCGGCCGGGCCGGGCGTGCACAGCTGCCGTCCTGGCTGGCCGGGGAACTGGAGGAGGTCCGACGCCGGTCCGGGGAGCGCTTCGAGGTCATCGCCGGCCCGGCCGTGCGCCGGGTCGCGGCCCGCCTGTGCCCCGGCGCCGCACCGATCCCCCTCCCGGACGTCCCCGCCGGAGCAGGCCTCGCCCCGCCGGGACCTGCCACGACGGGACCTGCCCCGACGGGACCGATCACGGGTGCAGGCGTCGCGGCGGACCCGCGCCTGCTGGCCGGGCTGGCGGGTCTCCCCGTGCTCGGGGCCGGCGGTCTCGGCTGGGCCACCGCGCTGACCGTCGCCGGGGTGCTGCTCCTGCTCGGGGTCCTGGCGTACCTGCGCGTCGACGCGTCGGCCCGGGCGCGGCTGCGGGCGGAGACGGCACGGGCGGTCGCGGCCGCCGGTGTCGATGCCGAGCGCGAACTGGCGCGCCGGTCGATCGAGGTGGAACGCGCCGCGGGAGCCGCGCTGCAACGGGTGGTCACCGACCGGTGCACCCGGGCCGGAACCGAACTGACGGAGGTGCGCGATGCGCTTGCCTGACTGGACCGGATGGCCCCCGGACGACGCCGCCGGCCTCGACGCCGTCGACGCGTTCGACGTCGGGGCCATGCCCGGACGGGTACCGGTCGGTCCCACCGACGTCGACGCGGACGGCGACGGCACACCGGACACCGTCGTCGTGGGATCCGGCGAGGCGCTCGCACTGTTCACCGACCTGGACGGCGACGGGCTGGCCGACCAGGAACTCCGCCTGGGTGCGACGGAGGACCCGATCCCGGACGAGGTCCCGTGGTGGGACGCGCTCGGCGACCTCGTGGACGCCGCTCTCGGGCGGTGAGGCCCGCGGCGCCGGTCGTCACAGGGCCGGGAGGGTCACTCCCCCTGGGGCGGCGGGGTCTGGCCCTCTCCGCCACGCCGGATCCGCCCGGGGGCACGTTCCTGACGCTGCTCGGCGAGGCTCTGGTCGATCGCGTCGGACAACGCGGCCTGGCGGCGGCGTTCCCGTACCCGGATCAGCACCAGCATCGAGACGCCGTAGGCGATGCCGACGATCAGGAGCACCACGCCGATCTTGAACACGATCGTCTGCAGCGGCGAGGTGCCGCTCGGCGTGTCGACGATCGAGATCATCGCCAGTACACCGAGCGTGAGCAGGTGGAACAGCAGAACCAGGAGCCGGTTCAGCGAGCGCGCGGTGTCCTTGTTCTGGAAGACCTCCTCCAAGAACGGCTCCCCGCTGCGATAGAGGATCTGCCCGACGCCGACGGTGATCAGGATCCCGATGACGATCAAGGCGATGTAGCCGCCGGTACCGACCACGCGGTTGCCCTCCCTATTTGTCGACGCCGGGGAGCCTACCGGGGGTGATCGGCCGGTGCCGCCCCGCGAACGGGCGTTATGTCCGGTGAGGTCCGCGCGCTCAGGCCGTGGCGACGATCAGCGAGCGAAGCTTGGCCCGCAGCTCCTCCACCGACACGTCGCCGGTCAGCGGTGCGCCGGTGAGTGTGCGCAGGTAGAGGCCATCGCCGACGAGCTGTACCAGCCAGGCCAGCACCGGATCGGTGATCTCTTCGCGGAGCGCGGCCAGCCCGTCGGCGTCCACTCCCGCCAGCGCCTCGCGGGCAGCGGTACCGCTGGCGTCGGCGATCCGCAGCGTGGCCAGGTAGGTCCGGGTCAGCCCGGCCGGCGAGGCGGCTCCGGGCACCGACGTGCGCAGGTAGTAGGCCACTGGCCCGTCCGGGTCGGTGCGCATCAGCTCCGCGTCCCGGGTGCTGCGCTCGCGCAGCCGGTCCAGCAGGCCGCCGGCCAGCGCATCCTTGGACCCGAAGTGGTAGAGCAGGCCGCCCTTGGACACCGCGGCCGCGGCGGCCACCGCGTCCAGGGTCGCGCCGGAGGGCCCCTGATCGAGCAGGAGCGACTCGTACGCGTCGAGGACGCGGTCGCGGGCGCCGGTCATGGAGCGAGTCTAGGGGTGGGGCCTCTCACGCCGGGCGGGTGTGGCCGACGACGGCGCGTCAGCTGTACCGTCTGGACGGTATGAAAGTGTACCGGCTGGACGGTACATATCCGGACCATCCCGCTTGCGAACGCGAGAACCCCCCGATGTCGCTGTTGCACCCCCGTACGCCATTGCGCCCGGCGCCGACCGGCGTGCGCTCCTGGCTCGCGCTGGCCGTCCTGACCCTGCCGACCCTGCTCGTCTCGATCGACAACACGGTGCTCGGCGTCGCCCTGCCCGCGATCAGCACCGCGCTGCGGCCGGACGCGACGACGCTCCTGTGGGTCGTCGACGTCTACCCGCTGGTGCTGGCCGGGCTGCTGGTCACGATGGGGACCCTGGGCGACCGGATCGGCCATCGGCGTCTGCTGCTGATCGGGGTGGCAGGGTTCGGGGCGGTCTCGCTCGTCGCGGCGTATGCCACCGATGCCGTCCACCTCGTCGCCGCCCGGGCGTTGCTCGGGTTCTTCGGCGCGATGCTGATGCCCTCGACGCTGGCGCTGCTGCGCTCGGTGTTCACCGACCGCGCACGCCGCCGGACCGCGCTGGCCGTCTGGGCCACCGGGTTCGCGGCCGGCGCCGCCCTCGGGCCGATCGTCGGAGGGGTGCTGCTGGAGCACTTCTGGTGGGGCTCGGTGTTCGTGGTGAACGTGCCGGTGATGGTGCTGTTGCTGATCGCCGGGCGGGTCCTGCTGCCGGAGTCGCGGATGGCGGGCGCGGACCGTCTCGACCTGGTCGGGGCCCTGCTGTCGCTGCTGACGATGGTGCCGCTGGTGCTCGCGGTGAAGCTCGTCGGCTCGGACGGCGTCACACCCGCGGCCGGGCTGTCGCTGCTGGGCGGGTTGGCCGCGGGTGCGGCGTTCGTGGCCCGCGCCCGCTCACAGGTCCGCGCCGGGCGTCGCCCGCTGATCGACATCGAGCTGTTCGCCGCGCCGGTGCTGCGCTACAGCGCGCTGGCCAACGCGACGACCATGTTCGGCCTGACCGGGCTGTTGTTCTTCTCCGCGCAGTACCTGCAGCTCGTGCTCGGACGGTCGCCGATGCAGGCCGGGTTGTTGCTGCTGCCGGGGTTCGTCGCGACGGTGCTGGCGGGGCTCGGCGCCGCACGCCTGGCCCGGCGGGTTCCGCTGCACGTACTGGTCGCGATCGGGTTGACGCTCGTGCTGGCCGGTTATGTCGCGTGCCTGTGGCTGCGGGTGGACTCGGCGTCGGTGCTGCTGGTCGCCGCCGCGGTGCTGATCGGGACCGGGATCGGGCTGTCCGAGACCGTCACCAACGACGCGATCCTGGCCGCCGCGCCGCCGGAGCGCGCGGGTGCCGCGTCCGCGGTGTCCGAGACGGCCTACGAGATCGGGGCCGTGTTCGGCACCGCGGTGCTCGGCGGCGTGCTCAGTGCGGTCTACCGCAGCGCCGTCGCGGTACCGGACGGCGCGCCCGCGGAGGCCGGGGAGACGCTCGGCGGTGCGGTGGACGCCGCGTCCGGGCTCCCGGCCGGGTCCGGGGCGCCGTTGCTGGCCTCGGCCCGGGACGCGTTCGCGCTCGGCGTGGACGTCGCCGCCGGCACCGGGGCCCTGGTCCTGGCGACCGTACTGGTCGTAGTCGGCATCGGCCTGCGCCGCACCGACCGCGCC
>JAKDNL010000100.1 GCA_030451825.1 Pseudonocardia sp.
GGTTCGGAGGACCCGCCCGTCCCTGCCGGTTCACCTGCCGCGGTCGGTGAGGTCCCGAACGGTCCCCTCGTCCGGCCGGACCGGGACGGGCCGTCGCGACCGGGTGGATCATGGGTGAGCGTGACGTCAGGGCTGTGAAGTGGACCGGCGGCAGCCGTGATGTCACGCTCACCCGGGATGCGAGCGGGCGCGAGGCACCGGACGTCCGGCCCGGACAGGTGGTCGGGCGCTCGATGCGGGGTCCGTGGTGCGGCGGGGCCGCGGAAGGCATACCCGCAGGTCGGGTGAGGTTTCGCCGCTGATAGCCTGGTGTGGTCCTCCCGCCCGGCACCTACCTGGGAGCCGTTCTTGTCGGGGGGCACTGAGAACCTCCTGCCACGGCACACGGCCGTGGCCGTTTCCAGTCCATAGGAGGTGAGTGGTTCTCATGCGTCATTACGAGGTCATGATCATTCTCGACGGAAGCCTGGACGAGCGCACTGTCCAGCCGTCGCTCGAGCAGTTCCTCTCCGTCGTCAAGAAGGACGGCGGCTCGATCGAGAAGATCGAGGTCTGGGGCAAGCGTCGTCTCGCCTACGAGATCAACAAGCAGGCCGAGGCCATCTACGCGGTCGTCGAGATCACCGCGGAGCCCGCCACGGTCACCGAGCTCGACCGGCAGCTGGGGCTCAACGAGTCCGTGCTGCGCACCAAGGTGCTGCGCAAGGACGTCACCCGCACCCCGGCGCCCGTCGCAGTCTGAGGGGGTCACCATGGCCGGCGAGACTGTGATCACCGTGGTCGGCAACCTCACCGCCGACCCGGAGCTGCGTTTCACCCAATCCGGCGCCGCGGTCGCGAACTTCACCGTCGCGTCCACCCCGCGCACCTTCGACCGCCAGTCCGGCGAGTGGAAGGACGGGGACGCGCTGTTCCTGCGTTGCAACGTCTGGCGTCAGGCGGCGGAGAACGTCGCCGAGACGCTGACCCGCGGCGCTCGGGTCGTCGTGCAGGGGCGGCTGCGCCAGCGCTCCTTCGAGACCCGCGAGGGTGAGAAGCGCACCGTCGTCGAGATGGAGGTCGACGAGGTCGGCCCCTCCCTGCGCTACGCGACTGCCAAGGTCAACAAGGTCAGCCGCGGCGGTGGCAGCGGCGGCTTCGGTGGCGGCGGAGGCGGCTTCGACGGCGGTGGTGGCACCGGCGGTGGCGGCAGCGGCGGCGGAGGTGGCGCCCAGCAGGGCGGCGGTTCCGGCGGCGGCGGCGGCTCCGACGCCCCCGGGGGGGCGGCCCCGCCGGCCGGTAGCGGCCCGGCGGCCGACGACGAGCCCCCCTTCTAGAGAGACGACCCCCAAACCAGAGAACACTGCCCTGTCGCCGGCGACGGCGGCACCAGAGCATCAGGAGTACCACCATGGCCAAGGCCATCGTGCGCAAGCCGAAGAAGAAGGTCTGCGCGTTCTGCAAGGAAAAGGGCCAGGCGATCGACTACAAGGACACCGGCCTGCTGCGGAAGTTCATCTCCGATCGCGGCAAGATCCGTGCCCGCCGGGTGACCGGCAACTGCCGTCAGCACCAGCGGGACGTGGCCGTCGCGGTCAAGAACTCCCGCGAGGTCGCGCTGCTGCCCTACACCTCGACCGCTCGCTAAGGAGGCCCCTCATGAAGCTCATCCTGAACGCGGACGTGCCGAACCTGGGTGCCCCCGGCGACATCGTCGAGGTCAAGGCCGGCTACGGCCGTAACTTCCTGCTCCCCCGCAACCTCGCGGTGGTCGCCACCCGTGGCGCGGAGAAGCAGGTCGAGCAGATCCGCCGGGCGCAGAAGACCCGCGAGATCCGCGATCTGGGCCATGCCCAGCAGGTCGACGGGGAGCTCAAGGAGCTCAACGTGACCGTGTCGGCGAAGGCCGGCGACAGCGGCCGGCTGTTCGGATCGGTCACCCCGAACGACGTGGTGAACGCGGTCCGCGCCGCCGGCGGCCCGGTACTGGACAAGCGTTCCGTCGACGTGCCCGGTCAGATCAAGACCATCGGCAAGCACGCGGTGCAGATCCGTCTGCACCCGGACGTCACCACCGATCTGCCGATCGCGGTCGTCGCGAACTGATCGGAGAGTTCGGCAGGCCGTGACCTGTTGAACACTGACTGTAATCAGGGCGGTGCCCGGAGTGAGAGCTCCGGGCACCGCCCTTCTGCGTTGTCCGACACTGGGAGTGGCGCTCCCGGACACGCTCGGGGAGATCAACGGCGTGTCGCCGGGGCTCGCGACACGCCGTGAGGTGACGCGGTTTCTGCCGACGGGTCTGTGGACGCGCCGGGCGGCGAGCGGTCGATCACGGGGCCCGACACGCTGAATCCGGGCCCGATCACGACACGCCGCCCCATCTTGTCCACAGCTGTCCCCATGCCTTTGACCTGGGCAGATGTCGGATATCCGGATGTTGTCCCCAGACTGTCCACACGCCGGTCCCCGGATGATCCAGGCAACGGGCACCTCGGTGCACACTCCATCCCCAGGACGGTGCACAGCACGTTTTGATCGCGGAGGCGGCGGCGACCTAACCTCGCCCGGTCGGCCCGCGCGGTGGCTTCCCGAGCCCGCAGCGGCCGGCGGTCGATCATCGCCGGATTCCCGGCGCGCCGTCCCGGCGTGTCGAACCGATGTTCGATATGATGAGTCCCGGGGGTGACGCTGCGTATGGCCTTGACGGATGACCGTCCGGCCGGACGGCCACGAGCGGTCCGCGACGGCGAGCAGTCGCAGAACGGCCGTGAGGGCGGTGCGGGGCCGGCGTTCGACCGCCAGCCACCGCAGGACCTCACGGCGGAGCAGTCGGTGCTCGGCGGGATGCTGCTGAGCAAGGACGCGATCGCCGACGTGGTCGAGGTGCTGCGGCCGGAGGACTTCTACCGGCCCTCGCACCAGACCGTCTACGAGACGATCCTGGATCTCTACGGCCGCGGTGAGCCTGCGGACGCGGTGACCGTGTCCGCCGAGCTGCAGCGCCGCGGTGAGCTGGTGCGCCTGGGCGGTGCCCCGTATCTGCACACCCTGATCGCCACCGTGCCGACCGCGGCGAACGCGGCCTACTACGCCGAGATCGTCGGTGAGAAGGCGATCCTGCGGCGCCTGGTGGAGGCCGGCACGCGGATCGTGCAGCTGGGCTATCACGGTTCCGAGGGCGGCGAGGTCGAGGAGGTCGTGGACCGGGCGCAGGCCGCGATCTACGAGGTCACCGAGCGCACCACGAGCGAGGACTACGTCGCGCTCGAGGAACTGCTGCAGCCCACGATGGACGAGATCGACGCGATCGCGTCCCGGGGCGGGGTGGCACTGGGCGTGCCGACCGGGTTCGTCGACCTCGACGCGTGCACGAACGGTCTGCACCCGGGCCAGATGGTCGTGGTCGCGGCCCGCCCCGGGCTCGGGAAGAGCACCCTTGGTTTGGATTTTGCGCGGTCCTGCTCGGTCAAGCACGGGATGACCAGCGCGGTGTTCTCGCTGGAGATGAGCAAGTCCGAGATCGTGATGCGTCTGCTCTCGGCGGAGGCGCGGATCCGGCTGGCGGACATGCGCGCCGGGCGGATGAGCGACGACGACTGGACGCGGATGGCCCGGCGGATGTCGGAGATCTCCGAGGCGCCGATCTACATCGACGACTCGCCGAACCTGACGCTGATGGAGATCCGGGCCAAGGCGCGCCGGCTGAAGCAGCGCAACGACCTCAAGCTGATCATCCTGGACTACCTGCAGCTGATGACCTCGGGCCGCAAGGTCGAGTCCCGCCAGCAGGAGGTCTCGGACTTCTCCCGGCAGATCAAGCTGCTGGCCAAGGAGCTCGAGGTGCCGGTGGTGGCGATCAGCCAGCTCAACCGTGGTCCCGAGCAGCGAACGGACAAGCGTCCGATGCTCTCGGACCTGCGTGAGTCGGGCTCGATCGAGCAGGACGCGGACATGGTGGTCCTGCTGCACCGCCCGGACGCGTTCGAACGTGACGACCCGCGGGCCGGTGAGGCGGACCTGATCCTGGCCAAGCACCGGAACGGGCCCACGAACACGATCACGGTGGCGCACCAGTTGCACTACAGCCGGTTCACCGACCTCGCACACGGCTGAGCGGGGTCCTGCTCCGGCCCTGCTCCGGCTACCGTCAGCCAGGTTGGAAGAAGGCGAGCATCTTCTGGCCGGCGTCCGGCGACATCAGCAGTTCCTGTATGTCCGCGGACATCCGGGCGGCAGCGCTGGTGCGTTCGAACATCTCGCGTTCGTACTCCCTGACGGCGGCGGGATGGTCGTCCGGGTGCGCGGCCAGTGCGAGGCCGAGCAGGGCGCCGTCGAGCAGCGCCATGTTGGCGCCTTCCCCCACCGGCGGCATCAGGTGCGCGGCATCGCCGATCAGCGTGACGCCTGGGGTCGACGGCCAGGTCAGGCCGACCGGGAGAGTGGTGATCGACCGCGGCACGACCGTGTCGTCGCAGGCTGCGATCAGGGCGGTGAACCGTGCGTCCCAGCCGGGGAGCAGATCGATCAGCCGCGCCCGGGCGGCCGCCGGGTCGTCGAACGGGATCCCGCTGGTGGCGAACCAGTCCTCGGCGGTGTTGTAGAAGCTGAGGCCGATGCGAACGCGGCCGTCGCCGTTGCGCTGCGCCGCCAGGGACAGTCCGTTGCCGAGCACCCAGTAGTTGCCGCGCCCGACCATCGCCGCGAGGTCGGGGTGCGTGCGGTCGATGTCGGGAATGCCGAGCTCGACGATGTTCTGGCCGATGTGCGCCGGTCGAGCGTCGGTGAGCAGTGCACGGACCCGGGAGCCCGCGCCGTCGGCGCCGACCAGCAGGTCATACGTCGCACTGCTGCCGTCGGCGAAGTGCAGCACGCCGTTGTCGGCGAACTCGAACGCGTGCCCCCAGCGCACCGCGTGTTCGGGAAGAGAGTCGAGTAGCAGGTCGCGCAGATCCGCACGGTCCACCTCGGGTCGCAAGAGCGGAGCGTCCTCGGGTGTGTCCTCCTGCAGCAGCAGGGTGCCGTCCGGCTCCAGAAGCCGCATGTCCTGGCCCTCACCACGGGCGATCGCGTAGAACTCGTCGATCAGACCGGCCTCGCGCAGCGCCCGCTGCCCGGAGTGGATGTCGAGCATGCCGCCCTGACCGCGCGCGCCACGCGACGATTCACGTTCGTACACGACGGCGTCGATGTCGTTCACGCGCAGCACCCGCGCGAGGGCCAGGCCACCCAGAGCGGCTCCGACAATGGCAATGGTCATGGTCACCCTCGATTCGCCGCATCGGTCAATACACTGTATCACTTCTAACGCTGTATTGTCCTCGGCGTGTTGGTGTGGGAGCGGCCGGAGCCGCCGGATCGACCGGTGCCGGCCCCGCTGAGCCGGGAGCGGATCGTCCGAGCGGCGATCCAACTGGCCGATGCGGACGGCCTGGGCGCGGTGTCACTGCGCAAGGTCGCCGCGGCGCTGGACGTCGGGCCGATGCGGCTCTACGGCTACATCGCCACCAAGGAGGAGTTGCTCGACCTGATGGTCGATGCGGTCCACGCGGAGATCCGGCCGGCCGGACACGGTTGGCGAGAGGTACTGCGTTCCCTTGCCGACACCACCCGGCAGGCTGCCCACCAGCACGAATGGCTCGCCGACCTGCTCGGTGGGAGGCCCCAGCTCGGGCCGAACACGCTCGCCGGCGGGGAGGCTGTAGCGGCCGGAATGGGCGGCGTCGACCTGGACACCGTCGTGCCGGCGATCGCCGCGGTCAATGCGTACGTCATCGGCGCGGTGCGCCGGGAGATCACCGAGCGGCGCTCCGAGCGGGCCTCCGGGATGGACAAGGAGCAGTGGCAGGTCACGTTCGGGCCCTATCTGCAGCGGACCTTCGCCACCGGCCGATTTCCCGCGCTGGCCACGGTCGTCCACGATGGCCCCCACCTGGACGCCGACCAGACCTTCTGGACCGGCCTCGACTTCCTCCTCGACGGCATCGGAGCCCGCATCTCGAGCTGACGCGCGGCCGGGGAGCCAGATGAGTGGCAGCCCGAGACCATCGCCGGTCGAGGCAGCGCGTGAGATGACGCTGGTTGTTCTCCCAAGCTGGGCGGGGGGACATGGACGTCATCTCACCCGGCCGAGGCGGGCGTCGAACAAGGGCGCCCCGTCCGGAGGTCGCCGCTCAGGATTCGTGCTCGGTGGCGGCCATACGGCCTTGCGCCCGCTTGACGTACCAGACGTTCCAGGCGATGAGGCCGGCGAACGCGGCGACGGTGAGCACGGTGCTCAGCCCGACCATCACCTCGACGGGCAGCAGGTAGACAAGTGGCACCCGGATCAGCGCCTCGAACAGAAGGCCCGCGCCCCACACGAGGGAGGTGAGCCGCACGCCGCGTCGGACCTGCGGATCGGTGCGGAACAGCTCGGTCAGTGCCGCGGCCCGGGTCGGCGCGAAGGACTGCATGGCGGCCAGCGTCAGCGGGGTGCCCCGGACGCTGGTGGCCAGGAAGACCAGTCCCACGGAGCCGGTGGTGATCGACTCCTTGAGCAGCAGGAACCGTGCGTCCCCGCTGATCAGCGACAACACGAGTCCGATGCCGAACACCACGAGCATGACGGTGGCGAAGAGGTTGAGTCGTCGCCGGCGGACGGCGTCCCAGCCGATGCGCGCGGCGGCGACGCCGGAGGCTGCCAGCAGGGCGGGCCAGTCGGCCACCCCGACCGCGTGCAGCACGTAGTAGGTGATCAGCGGCAGGCCGACGTCGAGCGCGAGACCGCGGATCATCGCGGCCGGCCGGAACCCGACGGCGTCGGACGGGGGCATCGGCTCGCTCTCGGCGCCTCCTGTCGTGGTGGTCATGGTGCTGAGCGTGCACCGCCCGCCAGTGCATGTCAATAACTACATGTCGTGAACGGCGTACCAGTGTCGACATGTAGAGTTCTGGAATGTCGCTGTCACACGCGCTGCTCGGGCTGCTCGCCGTCGAACCGCGCAGCGGGTACGAACTCACCCAGGCGTTCAAGGGCGACCTCGGCCGCTACGCCTGGCAGGCCGGGCACACGAGCATCTATCCGGAGCTGGCGAAGCTCGCCGACCGCGGGCTGGTGGAGGTCACCGAGGAAGGCCCGCGCGGCAGCCGCACCTACTCCGTGACCCCGCAGGGCCATACCGAGCTGCGCTCCTGGATGCTCGACCCGCCGCGCCGCGGCACGGTGCGTAACGAGCCGGTGCTGCGGATGTTCCTGATCTCCGCGCTCGACCCCGCGGACGCCCTGGTCCTGCTGCACGGGATCGCCGAGCACACGGCGACCGAGTCCACGAACCTGCGCCGGACCGTGCGGGACATCCCGGCGACGATCCCGGCCGGCCCCGAGGGGTTCGGCCACCTCGCCGCCGAGTACGGCATCCGCCAGTTCGACGCGGTGCACGACTGGGCACTCTGGGCGATCGAGACGCTGCAGGGGCAGGCCGACACGAAGCAGGCATGACCGACTGAGCCGAAGCGCCGGCAGGAGTCGACGCCGCGTCGTCGTCCCGGGCGCCGGGCCGACCCGAAACGAATCGGGGTCGTCGGCGAGTTCCCCTCGGAAGCAAACCACCGAGACGAGGACACCATGACGCTCGACGAGCAGCAGTCCCCGACCGATACCACCGACGTGCTGGTCGTCGGCGCCGGCCCGGTCGGCCTGACCGTCGCCCTGGAGCTACGCAGGCGTGGGGTGGACTGCCGGATCGTGGATGCCCTGGACCAACCTCCGCGCTACGCGAAGGCGGTCGGTGTGCAGCCGCGCACGCTCGAGCTGTGGGAGGCCGCCGGGGTGCTGCCCGACGCCCTGGACGCCGGTGTCCCGATGCGCGGCCAGCTCGTGTACCGCGACGGCGAGCTGGTCTCCACGCTCGAGTTCACCCTCCCGCCGGACATGCCGTTCGGTTTCCTCGCCCTCCCGCAGTACGAGACCGAACGGGTCCTCGCCGACGCACTGGCCCGGCACCGGACGCGAGCCGAGCGCGGCGTCACGCTGACCGGCTTCAGCCAGGACGCGGACGGGGTCACCGCCGAGCTGCGCGGCCCGTCCGGGGCCGAGCGCGTCCGCGCCCGGTACCTGGTCGGCTGCGACGGCGCGCACAGCACGGTGCGCAAGGGCCTGGGCCTCACGTTCGAGGGCGGCGCGTTCGCCGAGGAGTACATGCTCGGCGACGTCGAGGTCGGCTGGTCGCTCCCGCCCGGATACGCCGTGCGTGCCACGCACGAGACCGACGGCCGCGTCGACGACGCGCTGGTGTGCATCCCGCTGCCCGGCCGCAACCGCTACCGGGTGTCGATGCTGACCCCGCCCGAGCTCGCGACGCCGGCACCGGGCCGCGACCAGGTCGCCCACGGCTTCGAGGGGGGCCGGCGGCCCGGGCTCGCGCACATCCAGGCCGTCCTCGACCGGCTGGCGCCCGAGCCCGCCACGGCGCGCAACCTGCGCTGGTCGTCGGTGTTCCGGATCAGTCATCGGATCGTCGACGCCTACGGCCGCGGTCGCGTGTTCGTCGCAGGCGACGCCGCGCACATCCACCCGCCCACCGGCGCCCAGGGGATGAACACCGGGATCCAGGACGCGGTGAACCTCGCCTGGAAGCTCGCGCTCGCCGTGCGCGACGCCGCGGCCCCCGGGTTACTGGCCAGCTACGACGCCGAGCGCCGCCCGGTCGGCGAGGAGGTCGTCGGGCGCACCGTCCGCGCCGCCACCACCGGGGTGCTGGTCGACCCGCAGGATCCGTTCCTCGCCATCCGCCGGGAGGCCCAGCTGCTCGTCGGGTACCGCGGCAGCCCGATCGTCGGCGCGCCCGACGCGGGTCTCGACCCGGCCACCCCGCAGGCGGGCGACCGCGCACCCGACGCGCGCGGTCTTCGTCGTGACGTCGCGCAGTTCCCGATCCGGCTCTTCGAGCTGTTCACGCGTCCGGCCCACACCCTGCTGCTCTACGCCGACACCGACGAGACGGCCGCGCTGCTGGACAAGGTGCTCGACACGGTGCCGGCCCGGACGGACGGCACGCTGCTCGCCTACGCGGTGCTGGCGGACGGCGTCGACGACTCGGCGGTGCAGGCACCGGTGCTCCGCGATGCCGCCGGGGAGTTCCGCGCAGCCTACCGGGCGGGGGACGGCACGACGGTGCTGGTGCGCCCGGACGGCTACATCGGACACCGCGGGGCCACACTCGACGCAGACGCGGTGCGGGCGTGTCTGGCCGCGGTGCTCAGCGGCTGATGTCACGCCCCGACCGATCCGGGCCCCGCGTCCCCGGCGGAGCTACCCGCCGGCCTGGGCGACGGGTTGACGGAGGATCGTCCGGAGTTTGCTCGGGGCCGTGCGACGGGAGTCGCTGAGGTAGATCTCGTGGTGCTTCCCGGTCATCCGTAGCGATCGAGCCGGAATGAACTCGGTGTGCATCGTGTCGAGTACCGGTGCTTCGTCGTCGTAGGAGCCGAGGTGGAGGGTCTGCACGCTCAGCCCCTCGTCGAACGGTTCGAGGCGGAGCGCGTCGAGTGCCGGGGCCTTGCCCGTGGCGGCGACCGCGCGGCGCGCCGCGTCGACATGGTCGTGGGAGATCCAGTCGGGCACCATGTTCAGCATCGTCCAGTCCCACTGGGACTTGTCCCGAGCGCTGGTGAAGGAGTCCATGTCGGCCGACCACCACAGGCCTTCGAGGGGCATGACGACGTAGTCGTGACCGAGTTCGCCCTTGCTGAGGAACTTCAGCTTGTAGGCAACGGGGTAGATCGTCGTCAGGGCGTCCTGGTATGCCCTGGACGTGTTGGGGTCGCCGTGACCGTCGATCATCAGGAACTGCATCGCCGGCACGGTGACGACCTCGAACCTCCCGCGCGGAGCGGTGTAGGTCTCGATCTGCTTCTTGAAGTCGGCCTTCACGAGGGCTCATCCCCTGTCTCGAGAGCGGTCAGCCAGTCGCGTTCGGCGACGAGCGTCGCGAGGGTGTACGAGAAGACGAGGCGCGCAGCAGGCGGGAGCTCGTGGCGCGTGTCCCGTGCGACCTCGACGGCCGTGATCTGCTCGGTGAGCGCCCGAGCGCGCTCGCGCAGCTGCGCACGGAACTGCTCGGGGTCGACGAGGTCGACGTTGGCCAGGCCGACGACGAACGGGGAGAAGGCGGCAGCCGCGTCACCGAGCATGCCGCCCGCGGCGGTCGATGCCGCCGCTCTGCCCTCGGCGGTTGCGGAGTAGATCCGGCGGGACCTGGGCCCGCTCGTGGCCCCGGCCAGAACGAACCCGCGTTGTTCGAGCTTGCCGAGCACGTAGTAGATCGAGGAGAACGCCACGTCTGCCCACTGGCGGATACCGCGCTCGGCGATGGTGCGGTCGAGCTCGTAGCCGTGGCGAGGGCGTTCGATGACCAGGCCCAGCACGACGAGCTCGGAGGGCGTCAGGCTCATCCGCCTACTCTAGCGCTAGAATAACCGCCCTGGCGAGCGTCCGGACCCTTCCTCTACTGCACGGCCTCCGCCGCGCGGACGGCTGCTACTCCGACCACCGGGGGCGGGTGGCCCGGGTGCTCCGTGAGTACGGTCGCGCCGATTCCGGGCTGGAGCAGTAGTCGCCGCACATCGCCGGCTGCCCCGACCTCGACGCCGCTTCCGGCAGGTGAGATGACGTCCATGTCTCCCGGCCCCGCGCGGCACGATCGGCGGATCGACGCGGGTCACGGCACGTCGGCCGGTTCGCGGATGCTCCGGAACTCGAGAGCGGGTTCAGGCGAAGCCGGGGTTGCGACCCGTCGCGGACGTCGCCGCGACCCCGAGCGTCAGGACGGCGAGCACCACCCCGGCCACGACGATCGTCATCGCTCCGGCGGCCGCGCCGGCCAGGAGCATGATCAGGCTGACGGCGAGCATGACGCAGGGAAGTGCACCCGCCGCGTGCATGGAGCGGTGCGTGTCTCCGGGGCGCCGGCCGGTCCGGGCTCCTCCGAGGGACCGGGTCCTTCCCAGGGACCGGAACCGTGCGGCGAGGCGGGGGTCGCTGTCGCAGAGTTGCCGCTCGATCAGGTCGAGATCACGGCGTTCACGGTCACTGAGCACGTCTGGGAACCCCTCGGATGGGCAGCGGTCGCATCGGGAGGCCGGTTGTCCTGGGGCGTCGTTGATCCGGGCCGAGCCTGGAACTCGATGTTACGTGACCGGATCGTGACCTTCGGATCGGGGCAGCCTCACCGTCCGGAGGGGACGGCGGCAGCCCGCGCCGCTACCAGCTGGTCAGTCCCAGTGCGTCCGTACGGCGGCGGGGATCGGCACCCAGACGGGTGCAGAGGTCGACCCAGCGGCCGGCGGCCTTGTCCTTGGTGCTCATGGTTCCGACCGGTAGCGGCCAGCGGATGGCCAGGTCGGGGTCGTCGAATCGGACGGAGACGTCTTCGGTGGGGTCGTGCGCGGTGTCGATCCGGTAGCAGGTGTCGACGGTCGGGGTCAGTGCTTGGAAGCCGTGCAGGCAGCCGGCGGGGATGTAGAGCTGGCGCATGTCGGTGTCGTCGAGCAGGAAGGAGGCGACGCGGCCGAAGGTCGGGGAGTCGGGGCGGGCGTCGACGATGATGTCGTGCATGGCGCCGTGGGCGCAGCGGACGAGTTTGGACTCGCCCTTTCCGGTTCGGCCGTGCATGCCGCGGATGACGCCCTGCACGGAGCGCGACTGGGAGTCCTGGATGAACCGGCTGGTGTCGACCCCGTTCGCGGCGGCGACCGCGGCGTCGAGGGTGGCGGTGTGGAAGTCGCCGTCGTCGGAGTGCGGGGCCGGAACGAACTGCACGACACCGTCGATGACCGTCCGGTGAACCTGCATGCCTGACCTCCGAGTTCCGTCCGGGCGTGCCCGGACCCGTCACTACCCGCCGTCGTGACGACCGGTCGCCCGACCGCCTGCGCGGCCCGCTCTTGCCTCGCTGACCACAACGAATGTGCCAGCCCGCGGTCACGTTCCGCGAGACGAATGGTCCGTGTGGGTGCACACTCCGTGATCGGCAGCCCAGCGTCGCGTGATCCCCGAACCCTGGTCGGTCGACCAGAGCACCTCGCCTACTATCCTGGGTAGTCGTTCGTGATCGCGCCACCCGGGCGCGGGTTGCGGACGTCCGACGGACCCGGGATCGAGGTGGCCATGCCGCACGACACGGTGGTGCACTGCCGATCCTGCGGCGGTACGGACGGTGAGGTGGTCCTCGATCTGGGTCGCCAGCCGTCCTGGGACCGGATGCCGTGGGCGGACGTGCCACTGCCGGACCCGGAGTTCGAGCTGCAGATGTGGTTCTGCAGGTCCTGCTCGCTGGCCCAGCTGCGCTGCGACGCCGAGAACGTCGACGAGCTGTACGCGGTCGAACCCCGCGCCGTCGCGGAGCAGACCGACCGCTCGATCGCCTACCTGGAGGCCGAGGGCCTGATCGGCCCGGACCGGACGGTCGTCGAGTTCGGCAGCCCACACGGGGAGTCCTGGCTGCCCCGGCTGGCCGGCCGCGGGATGGTCCCGACCGTGGCGGGTGACCGGCCTGCCGACCTCGTCGTCGACTTCTACGGGCTCCTGCACGAGTCCGACCAGGAGGCGGCCCTGCGGCTGCGGGTCGCTTCGCTCGCCCCCGGCGGCACGCTGGCGGTGCAGATGCTGTCGCTGGGCACGGTGCTCGCCGAGCGGCAGTGGTACGACCTGCGGCACGGTCACTACGCGTACTGGTCGTTGCCGGCGCTGGGCGGGGCGCTGCGCCGGCACGGGCTCGGGGTGCACCGGGTCCGGTGGTATCCCATGTCCGGCGGCACGGTGCTGCTCACGGCCCGGCGCGACCCGGAGCCGGACGCGGACACGCTGCGCCTGATCGAGGCCGAGCGGGCGTCGGGCGTGACCGACGCGACCGCCCTGACCGGCCTGCAGCGTGCGGCCGCCGGTGCGCACGAGCTCCGGGAGTGGCTGGTCGCCGAGCGCGCCGCGGGCCGGACGGTGGCCGGGTACGGCGCGGCCTCGCGGTCGGTGCCGCTGATCTGCCACGCCGGCCTGGACGCCGGGCTGCTGAGCATGGTCGGCGACGCCGCGCCCACCAAGCAGGGCAGGCGGATGCCCGGTACCGACATCCCGGTGGTCTCGCCCGACGAGCTGGTCGCTGCCCGCCCGGACCGGGTCCTGCTGTTCCTGGCCGAGCTCGCCGACGAGGTGCGCGACACCGTCTCCGGCGTCGAGTGTGCGGGCGGGCAATGGGTGTTGCTCGACCCGGCTCCCCGGGTCCTCGAGCTCAGCGCAGCGCGATGACCGCATCGCCCGATCGAACCGCGACCGGGCGATGACCGCCACGTCGGTGGAGCTAGTGTCTCCCGGCGGGAGGGCAGATGCGAGGTCGACTCGGTGAGCTCGAGGCCGCGGTGATGGACGTGTTGTGGCGCTCCGCCGACCCCTGCCGGGTCCGGGACGTGCGTGCCGAGTTCGGGCCCGGGCGCCCCCTGGCCTACACCACGGTGATGACCGTGCTGGACAACCTGCACCGCAAGGGCTGGGTGCGGCGGGAGCTGGACGGCCGGGCCTACCGCTACCGGCCTGTCGCCTCCCGCGAGGAGATCACCGCCCGGGCGCTGCGGGACCTGCTCGACTCCTCCGAGGACGCCGAGGCGGTACTGCTCCACTTCGTACGCTCGGCGTCCGAACGCGAGTCCGAGCTGCTGCGCGACGCGCTCGCGGCCGCCGGGGCCGATCCGCTCCCGCCGGCCGATGATGACGACGACCCGACCGTCCGGGGTGGCCGAGGATGACCGTCGCCGTGACGCTGCTGCTCGGCGCCGTGATCGTCGCCCTGACCGTGCCGCGCCTGCTGCGGGCGACGGCCGAACGCGCGGCCGACCCGGTGACCGTGATCGTCGGCTGGTTCCTGGCCATCGCCGGCGTGCTCGGGACCACGGTGGCCGGGCTGCTGCTGACGGCGTTCCCGCACGGCGCGGTGGACACCCCGCTGGCGCACCTGGTGCGCCGCCCCTGGTGGTACGCCGTGGCCAACGCTCCGGACATGCTGGTCTACCGGATCGCGGGCTGGGTGGCCCCGGCGCTGCTGGTCCTGCTGCTCGGGCGTCTGGCCGTGGTCGCGGTCCGGGAGCTGGTGCGGGCCCGCCGCCAGGTCGGCCGCACGCTCGAGGTGCTGCGCGTGCTCGCCGAGATCGACAGCTGCCCGGCCGGCGGCCCGCCGACGCTGTGGCTGCGCTCGGACCGCGTGGCTGCGTTCAGCTACGGCGGCCATGGCGGTGCGGTCGTGCTGACCGACGGCCTGCGCGCCCGGATGGCGGAGGACGGCGTGGCCGCCGTGCTGGCACACGAGCGGGCACACGTCCGCGGCCGGCACCACCTGCTGATCGCCGTCGCCGAGGTGCTGGCCCGGGCGTTCCCGGCGGTCCGGCTGCTGGCCGAGGCCCCGGCGGCGCTGCGCGAGCAGGTCGAACTGGCCGCGGACCTGAGCGCGGTGCGCCACTGCGGACCCGACGCCGTCCGGAACGCGCTGATGGTGCTCACAGGTGCCAGCACCCCGGAGCGGGCGCTGGCGATGGCGCGCGAGGCCGTCGACGTCCGGTTGCGCCGGCTGGCCGGGGCGGCGCGGACCCCGTCGGCGACGGCGCGGGTCACCCGCTGCGGTCTGCTCGGCACCCTGCTCGCCGCCACGCCGGTGCTGGCGGCCAGCGCTCTGCTGCTGTCGCTGTCGGTGCTCACCGCGGCCGCGACCGCCCTCACCTGAACGCTGCCCACGCCGCTCAGGCGGCCGTGCGGTCCGGGCGCCGGGGCCGCATCCACGACGGACGGCGGATCGACGGCTTCGGGACGGCGCCGCCGGACCGGGCCCGCTCGGCGGTCCGGGTGATGGCGGCGACCATCCCGCCGAACACGATCCCGTGGAACGGCGCCACCGACCACCAGTACAGGTAGCCGGGAAGGCCGTGCGGAATGAACACGGCGCGCTGGTGGTAGGTGGACCCGCCCGCACGCGGCTCGACCGACATCTCCAGCCAGGCCCTGCCCGGCACCTTCATCTCGGCACGCAGCCGCAGCAGCCGCTCCTCGTCGCCGGGGGTGGCGTTCGTGCCCGGTCGGGTGATGGCCTCGACCCGCCACCAGTCCAGCGCGTCCCCGGTGTGCAGGTCGTCCGGATCGCGCCGGCCGCGGCTCAGGCCCGGGCCGCCGGCGAGCCGGTCCATCCATCCCCGCACCGACCAGGCCAGCGGGAACGAGTACCAGCCGCGCTCGCCGCCGACGCCCTTGATCACCGTCCAGAGCTCGGCCGGTTCGGCCGTACTGGCCTGCTCCCGCTCGTCGAGGTAGACGCTGTCACCGCTGCGCTGCAGGTCGCCCGGCAGCCTCTGTCCCACAGGATCCTGGGGGCCGGACGGCGCGTCGGCCGACGTCGCGTCCGACCAGCGCGTCTCCACCTCACCCGACGTGATCGTGGACAGCGCCAGCCCGACGGCCCGGTCGTAGCCGGTCCGCCCCGCCGGTGGGTCCGGGACCAGCGACAGGATGTCCTGCTCGGAGCAGATCGCCTCGTGCACCAGCGACTCGATCAGCGGCGTCGCGATCGGCTTCGGCACCGGGGTCACCAGGTTGACCCAGTGCGCGGACAGCCGCGGGGCCGGCAGCGGCACCGGCACGACCCGGCGTCGCAGCCGCGCCGGCGTTGCGTAGCGCCGCATCATCTCCCGGTAGGTGAGCACGTCCGGTCCGCCGATGTCGAACGTCCGGTTGATCTCGCCGGGCAGAGCGGCGACGTCGATCAGGTAGCGCAGCACGTCGCGCACCGCGATCGGCTGCACCCGGTTGTGCACCCAGCTCGGTGTCACCATCAGCGGCCGCCGCTCGCTCAGGTGGCGCAGCATCTCGAAGCTCGCCGACCCGGACCCGAGGATCACCCCCGCCTGCAGCACGATCGTCGGCACTCCACTGCGCAGCAGCGTCTCCCCCACCTCGACCCGCGATGCCAGGTGCGGCGGGAGGTCCCCCGGGTCCGCGTCCGGATGCAGCCCGCCCAGGTGCACGATCCGCTTCACCCCGGCCTCGCGGGCCGCCTCGGCCAGGATCAGCGCGGCCCGGCGGTCGGTGGCGGCGAACCCGAACCCGGACCCGGACAGCGAGTGCGCCAGGGCGTACACGACGTCGACGCCGGCGCACGCGCGCGCCACCGAGTCGGCGTCGAGCAGGTCACCCCGCACCACCTCGGCGTGCGCGGCCCACCCGACGTCGCGCAGTTTGTCCGGGTCACGCACGAGACAGCGAACTTCGGTGCCGGTGCCGGTGCCGGTG
>JAKDNL010000101.1 GCA_030451825.1 Pseudonocardia sp.
CGATGCTCCCTCCGCCTGCGCTCCGTTCGGGGGCCCGGCGCCACGCACGCGGCGCAGCACCTCGGCACCGCCGCCGTCGGGCATGTGCACGTCGAGCAGCACGACATCCGGGCGCAGGTGCCCGATCCCGGCCACCGCCTCGTCCACCGAACCGGCCTCGCCGGCCACCACCACCTCCGGCTCGCCGCCGGCACCGCGGTCCAACTCGGCGCGCACGCCGGAGCGGAACAGCGCGTGGTCGTCGACCAGGTAGACCCGGATCGGGCCGCCGGAGGCCGCGCCGGCCGCCGGCGGACGGGGTGCGGTCTCGTCGTCGCTCATCTCGTGCCCTCCTGCGCCTGTGCGCCGGCCGGGGCCGACACGTGAAGCGGCATCGTCAACCGCACCTCGGTGCCCTCGCCCGGCGCGCTGCGCAACCGGACGGTACCGCCGTGGCGGCGCATCCTGGTGTGCACCGAGTCGGCCAGACCGTGCCGGTCCCCGGCCACCGCGTCCGGGTCGAAGCCGGCCCCCCGGTCGCGGACGAACAGGTTCACCTCGTCGCGCCCCTCCTCGCGTTCCACCTCGGCGTACACGCTGACCTCGTCCACCCCGGCGTGCTTGGCCGCATTCACCATCGCCTCCCGGGCCGCCAGGACCAGGGCACGCACGTCCGGGTCCATCGCCGCGTCGCCGACCACGACCGGGTTCACGTTCACCGCGTAGGTGTCCTCGACCTCGGCGGCGGCCTCGGTCAGCGCCGCGGAGAGACGGCCGGACGCGTGCGGGTCGCGCTCGGACGGGGCCCGCCCGTAGCCGTCCGGGCCGTAGAGCCAGGCACGCAGCTCCCGCTCCTGGCCACGCGCCAGCCGCTGCACCTCGCGCGGCGAGGAGGCCTGGCGCTGGATCAGGGCGAGCGTCTGCAGCACCGAGTCGTGCAGGTGCGCCGCGATCTCGGCGCGCTCGGCCGTGACGATCCTGGCACGGCGCTCCTCGCCGAGGTCGCGGACCAGCCGCACCCACCAGGGCACCGTCAGTACGGCGACGCCGAGCAGCGTCGCGAGCGCGGCGAGCAGCCCGAACCGGACCTGGTCGAGGTTGAGGTTGCCGAGCAGGAACACGCCCAGGCCGACGGCTACCAGCGCGGCCCCGACCACGGTGCGGGTCAGCGCGGTCCGGCCGCCCGCGGTCACTCCGCGCGCGCCGTGCGCCCACCGGCGCCGCTGCGCCTCGTCGGCCTCCCGCCAGACGACGGCCGCACCGACCGCGGCCACACCGAGTGGGCCGGCGATCCAGCCGACCACCCCGTTCCCGGCGGCGGCAGCGGCCAGCCCGACCCCGAGTCCGAGCGCGGCCAGCCCGACCGCCTGCTGACGCTCGGAGCGCCCGATCGTCCGCTCGACCGCGGAGGCCTCCTGCCGTACGAAGATCCACAGCAGGGCGTAGGCGACCACCCCGGACCAGGCGATGACGGCCAGCAGCACGAACCCGGCGCGCACCCAGCGCACGTCCACGCCCAGGTGGTCGGCCACGCCCCCGGCGACGCCGGCCACGATCCGGCCGGAGCGGCGCCGGGCGAGCGGAGTCGCCACCTGTTGCCCAGGCTCCTGCTGCGGAGGCCGTTGTGTCTGCGGAACGCTCACGGCACCATCGTTCCACGCGAACGGGCGAGTTCCATCCGGATCGGAGTTCAGGGTCGGGTCCGGGACGTCCCTGAGCCGGGCCGACCCCGCACAGGTCAGGCTCGATCACCATGGACCAGACGGACGACGGCGCTCGGCGAGGCGGGACGGACACGGACGTGCGGAGCTCGACAGGGACGGTGCGGGCACGGGCGGAACTGCGCGACATGTGGCAGACCCGCCCCGCTCGGCCGCGTGCGGATCGCAAGATCGCCGGGGTCGCCGCCGCGATCGGGCAGCGCTACGACGTCGACCCGCTCCTGGTGCGGATCGCGTTCGTGGTCGCCGCGTTCTACGGCCCAGGGATCCCGCTCTACCTCGCCGGGTGCGCCGCGCTCCCGGACGCCGGCTCCGCGCGCCGTCCCGGACGCGGACAGGGCGCGGCCCTCGTCGCGACCGTCCTGGTCGCGGCGGCCGCCGTCGTCTCGGCGCTCGTGCTGCTCGGCGTCGACGGCCAGTGGTTCCTGCCGATGCTGGCCTGCCTCGGGCTGCTCGTCGCCCTGCACCTGACGCGCGGACGTCGCGGTCCGGCGGGGGGCCCCGGTGGGTACGCGGCCACCGGTGCGGACGCGCCGACGACCGTCCACGACCCGGTCCACACCGCGCCGGCCGATCCCACGCTGACCGGTGACGCCGGGCGCATCCAGCCGACGGCCGATGTCGGCTACCCGCTCCCGACCGGCGCCCACGGTGACGTCACGGCCGCTACGACCGGTGGCGACGCCACGACGGCCCCGGACACGGCGTTCCCCGACACGGCACAGCAAGAGACGGCGACCCCGGACGCGGCAACCCAAACGACCGCAACGCAGGAGGCTGCGCCCCAGGACGCGGCTGCCCGGCCGGGCACGCCGGGCCCCACCGTCCCGACCGGCGGTGCACCGGCCGACCGGGGCGCGTCACCGCCGACGCCGGCCCCGCCGTCCTGGGATCCGCTGGGCGCGGCCCCGTTCGCCTGGGACCTCCCCGAGCCCGGACCCGAGCCGGCTCCGCCCGCGGCACGGCGGTCCCGGATCACCCCCGTCACGCTGGGCGTCGCGCTGGTCGTCGCCGGCATCGTCGCGGTGCTGGCGCTGACCGCCCCCGGCGCGCTCGGCGTCGCCTCGGTCCCGGCGACCGCGCTCGCCGTGGTCGGTACCGGCCTGGTGATCGGGGCGTTCCGGCACGCCGGGCGGTGGCTGATCCCGTTCGCTCTCGTGCTCGCCGCCGCGACCTGGCTGGCCGCCGCGGTCCCGTGGCCGGACCTGCGCGACGGGGTCGGCGACATCAGCGTCGCGCCGCAGACGGCCGCCGCGCTGGCGCCCGAGTACCGGAAGGGCGCCGGCGACATCACCCTCGATCTGCGACGCCTCGACCTCACCGCCGCCCCGGGCACCCCGGCGACCCCGGTGCGGACCTCGGCGCAGCTCGGCATCGGGACGGTCACCGTGCTGGTCCCCCGGGACGCGGACCTGAAAGCACGGGCCGAGGCCGGGGTCGGCGACGTCGAGCTGGACGGTCGGACCGTCGAAGGATCCCCCGCCGAGATGACCGCGACCGATCCCGGGCCCGACGGTCCCGGCGGTCGGACGATCGAACTGGACCTGCACGCCGGTGTGGGCTCCGTGGAGGTGACCCGTGGCTGACGACGACCGCGCCCTACGGACCCGTGCGCGCCGCACACCGGATCTGCTCGCTCTGCTCTGCGGGCTCCTCGCCCTCGTCGTCGCCGGGTACGGCTTCACCGGGATGGGCCCCGTATCCGGCGTGGACCTGCGCTGGGTGCTCGCCGTGGTGGCCGTCCTGGCGGGCCTATCGTTCATTGTGATGAGTCTGCGTAACTCCCGGACCACCTCGGACGACTAACAGACATCGGTCGCCGGCGAGCTGGGGAGCATTGCCGGAGACCGGACCGCCCGCGCAGTCGCGGGGCCCGCCGGGGGGCGGGCGGCCTGTGGACGTGGGCGGAGGGGGCGGGGCCGGGGGTACCGGCCCCGCCCCGTTTCACGTCCCGCCCCGTTCGCCTACTCCCATTCGATGGTGCCCGGCGGCTTGCTCGTCACATCGAGCACCACCCGGTTCACCTCGGACACCTCGTTCGTGATCCGGGTGGAGATCCGCTCCAGCACGTCGTAGGGCAGGCGGGTCCAGTCCGCTGTCATCGCGTCCTCGGAACTGACCGGGCGCAGCACGATCGGGTGCCCGTAGGTACGGCCGTCGCCCTGCACCCCCACGCTGCGGACCTCGGCCAGCAGCACCACCGGGCACTGCCAGATCTCCGCGTCCAGACCGGCCGCGGTGAGCTCCTCGCGGGCGATCGCGTCCGCCGCGCGCAGCGTCTCCAACCGCTCCTCGGTGACCTCGCCGATGATCCGGATGCCCAGCCCCGGCCCGGGGAACGGCTGCCGGGACACGATCACCTCGGGCAGCCCGAGCTCGGCACCGACCGTGCGTACCTCGTCCTTGAACAGTGCCCGCAGCGGCTCGACGAGGGCGAACTCGATGTCGTCCGGGAGCCCCCCGACGTTGTGGTGGCTCTTGATCGTCGCCGTGGCGGTGTTGCCGGGACCGGACGCTCCGCCGCTTTCGACGACATCCGGGTAGAGGGTTCCCTGCACCAGGAAGCCGACCGTGCCGCCGGGGGCCGACTCGGCCGCCACCACCTCGGCCGTGGCCGCCTCGAACACCCGGATGAACTCCCGGCCGATGATCTTGCGCTTCTCCTCCGGGTCGGTCACCCCGGCCAGCGCGCCGAGGAACCGCTCCCGCGCGTCGACGACGTGCAGGTTCGCCCCCGTCGCGGCGACGAAGTCCTTCTCCACCTGCTCCCGCTCACCGGAGCGCAGCAGGCCGAGGTCGACGAACACGCACGTCAGACGGTCCCCGATGGCGCGCTGCACGAGCGCGGCGGCCACCGCCGAGTCCACCCCGCCGGACAGACCGCAGATCGCCCGGCCGTCGCCGATCTGCTCGCGCACCGCGGTGACGGTGTCGTCGATGATCGAGGCGGTGGTCCAGTTCGGGGCGATACCGGCGATGTCGTGCAGGAACCGTCGCAACACCTCCTGCCCGTGCGGGGAGTGCCCGACCTCCGGGTGGTACTGCACCCCGGCCAGGCGTCGCTGCGTGTCCTCGAACGCGGCGACCGCGACCCGGTCCGAGGATGCCGTCACGGTGAAGCCCGCCGGCGCGGCGACGACCGAGTCGCCGTGGCTCATCCACACCGGGTGCCTGCCGGGCAGGCCGTCGTGCAGCGTGCCGACGGTGTCGGTCAGGCACAGCTCGGTGCGCCCGTACTCGCGGGTGCCGTCGTGCGCGACCTCGCCGCCGAGTGCGCGGGCCATCGCCTGGAAGCCGTAGCAGAGCCCGAGCACCGGGATGCCCGCCTCGAACAACGCACCGTCGACGGCCGGGGCCTCGGGCGCGTAGACGCTGGCCGGGCCGCCGGAGAGGATCACCGCGGCCGGTCGTTTCGCGACGATCTCGGAGACCGGCATGCTCGCCGGCACGATCTCGGAATACACGTCCGCCTCGCGTACGCGGCGTGCGATCAGCTGCGCGTACTGGGCTCCGTAGTCCACGACGAGGACGGTCGGCATCTGCACCGCCCCAGGGTAACGACGCCGGAGCCCGGCCCCGTTCTCGCCTGTCCGACGGCACCGCCCGCTCGCCGGTCGTCCGAGCACCGCCCCGGAGCACGTCACACCGGTTCGATGTCCGTCACCCGTGGTGTACGGCATGTGCGGACTGCTCAGCCTGTGTGAGGTGGAGTCGAATCCGGATGTGCGAGGTCTGTGCATCTTGATGCGGGCGACGTATTCTGGGATGCATGAGGACCACCATCACCATCGACGGGCGCCTCCTCGACGAGGTGCGGCGCCGCGCGGCCGAGGTGGGTCGCACGGTGAGCCAGGTGATCGAGGACGGCGTGCGGGAGTCGCTGTTGCGCAGCGATGACGCCGGTCGGCCCGTGTTCCACGTGCGCGCCTTCAGCGGCGGTGGCACACAGCCGGGGGTCGATCTCGATGACAACGCCGCGCTCCTGGCCCTCATGGACGACGATCGGTGATCGCCTGCGACGTGAACGTCCTGCTGTACGCATTCGACTCCGACGCGCCCCGGCACGACGAGTACCGGGAATGGCTGCAGACAGCCGCGAACGGGGCAGAGCCCTTCGGCATCCCGTCGATCGTGGGGAGTGGCTTCCTGAGGGTCGCCACTCATCCGAAGGTCCTGAACCAGCCCCTCGGCACCGTGGCTGCGCTGGACCTTCTCGATGGACTACGTGATGCCCCTGCGGTCGTTTCGCTGGAACCCGGCCGTCAACACTGGACGATCTTCACCGACCTGTGCCGAACGGTCTCCGCGCGCGGGAACGCCGTGCCCGACGCCTACCTGGCCGCGCTGGCGATCGAGCACGGGTGCACCTGGTACACCGCCGACCGGGGATTCGCCCGGTACCCCGGTCTCGTGACTCGGCACCCGCTCGGCTGACTACCGGACCCCGCGCCGCGAGGGGATCCTTCGGGACCCTGGAGTGAGCGAGGGGACCCTTCGGGACACCCCCGTTGTGGCCCCCGGGTGAGATGACGTCCATGGCTCTCCGGTTCGGCCGGGAGAGCCATGAGCGACATCTCACGACGTCACCCGGGCTGCGGCGGGCCCTCGTGCCGTCCCAGCGACCGGCGTCCGGGCGGCTGCACGGTCCCGAGCAGCGCTCGCAGGTCGGCGATGGCCGAGGCGCGGCGCTCGAGGTCCACGGCGACGACCGGCGCGATCCTGCGCAGCGCCGTCACCACCGAGGGGTCGGTGAGGTCGTGCGCCCGGCCCACCGCACCGGTGACGATCACGCTCGGACGCAACGCCGAGACGGCCGCCGGATCCGGCGACCGCGTGTCGCCCACCGAGGCGACTCCGTCCAGCGTCCCGGCGCAGCCGACGACGTCGGCGCCCAGCTCGACCAGGAGCGCCCCGACCGACTCGTCGGTGGCCAGCACCGTCCGGACCGGCCCGCCCAGCGGGACCGAGGTCCCGGTCGCGTCGACGAACGGCCGACCGCCGCCCATCGCGGAGGCAGCGGTGACCCGGGCCCGTGGATCGCCGGGTGGGTTCATGGCAGGGCCCCTTCTAGCTAGCCGCGGATGGTCAGCCCGACCCGCTGGAACTCCTTGAGGTCGGAGTAGCCGGTCTTGGCCATCGCCCGGCGCAGGGCACCGAAGAGGTTCGTGGTGCCGTACGGGCTCTCGGTCGGGCCGAACAGCACCTGCTCGAGCGGGCGACCGGATCCGGCCAGGCCGGTCACCTCGGAGCGCGGCAGTGACGGGTGCGCCGCCGTGGAGGTCCAGTACAGACCGCCCGCCGGTGCCTCCTCGGCGTCGGCCAGCTGCTCGCCGAGCATCACCGCGTCGGCACCGCAGGCGATCGCCCGGGCGATGTCGCCGGAGGTGCCCATGCCGCCGTCGGCGATCACGTGCACGTAGCGCCCGCCGGTCTCGTCGAGGTAGTCGCGCCGCGCGGCGGCGGCGTCGACGATCGCGGTGGCCATCGGGACGCCGACGCCGAGCACCTCGTCGGTCGTCGTCGCGCTGGACTGCCCGTAGCCGACGATGACGCCCGCCGCGCCGGTGCGCATCAGGTGCAGCGCCGTCCGGTAGTCACCGACCCCGCCCGCGACGACCGGGACGTCGAGGTCGGCGATGAAGTCCTTGAGGTTGAGCGGCTCGTCGTCCGAGACGTGCTCGGCGGAGATGATCGTGCCCTGCACCACGAGGATCTCCACGCCGCCCGCGAGCAGCGCCGGGGTGAGCTCGCGGGCACGCTGCGGGCTGACCCGCGCCGCGACCGGGACGCCGGCCTCGCGCAGCGGGCGCAGCGCGTCGGCGATCAGGTCCGGCTGGATCGGGGCGCGGTGCAGGTCCTGCAGGACGGCCTGGGCGCTGTCCGGGTCGTCGCCGCCGGCGGCCGAGACGACCTTCGCCAGCGCGCACTCGGGGTCGGAGTGCCGGGCCCACAGTCCCTCGGCGTTGAGCACTCCGAGCCCGCCGAGCTTGCCGAGCGCGACGGCGCTGGCCGGGGAGACCACCGCGTCGGTCGGGTGGGTCAGCAACGGGATGTCGAAGCGGTAGGCGTCGAGCTGCCAGGCCGTCGACACCGCCTTCGAGCTCCGGGTCCGACGGGACGGAACGATCTCGAGCTGGTCGAGGTCGTAGGCACGACGGGCCTCACGGCCCATCCCGATCTCCACGAGGTCACGCACGGGACAACCCTAAGCGTTCTATCTGGCGGCGTAGTTCGGGGCCTCGACGGTCATCGTGATGTCGTGCGGATGGCTCTCCTTGAGCCCGGCCGCGGTGATCCGGACCAGCTGCGCCTGCTGCAGGTCCGGGATCGTCTGCGCGCCGACGTAGCCCATGCCCGAACGCAGGCCGCCGCCGAGCTGGTGCACGACCGAGGACAGCGGGCCGCGGAACGGGATCCGGCCCTCGATGCCCTCCGGGACGAGCTTGTCCTCGCTGAGCACGTCGTCCTGGGCGTAGCGGTCCTTGGAGTAGGACTGGCGTCCCTGCATCGCGCCCAGCGAGCCCATCCCGCGGTAGGTCTTGAACTGCTTGCCGCCGACGAGCACGACCTCCCCCGGGGACTCCGCGGTGCCGGCCAGCAGGCTGCCCAGCATCACCGTCGACGCGCCGGACGCGATCGCCTTGGCCACGTCGCCGGAGTACTGGATGCCGCCGTCGCCGATCACCGGGACGCCGTGCGGCGCGCAGGCCCGGGTCGCCTCGTAGATCGCGGTGATCTGCGGGGCGCCGACGCCGGCCACGACGCGGGTGGTGCAGATCGAGCCCGGCCCGACGCCGACCTTGACCGCGTCCGCCCCGGCCTGGACGAGCGCCTGCGCGCCCTCGTAGGTCGCCACGTTCCCGCCGACGACGTCGACGTGGTCGCCGACCTCGGCGCGCAGCTTCGCCACCGTCTCGAGCACCCGGCGGGAGTGCCCGTGCGCGGTGTCGACCATCAGCACGTCCACCCCGGCCTCGACCAGCAGCATGGCGCGGGAGTGCGCCTCCTGCCCGACCCCGACCGCGGCCGCGACGACGAGCCGCCCGTCCGGGTCCTTGGTGGCCAGCGGGTACTTCTCCGTCTTGTTGAAGTCCTTGATCGTGATCAGGCCGCGCAGGATGTCGTCGCCGTCGATGATCGGCAGCTTCTCCAGCTTGTGCCGGCGCAGCAGGCCCAACGCGGCCTCGGCGGTGACCCCGACCCGGGCGGTGACCAGCGGCGCACGCGTCATCACCTCGGCGACCGGGCGGTCGAAGTCCAGCTCGAAGCGCATGTCCCGGTTGGTGATGATGCCGACCAGACGGCCGTTCTCGTCGGTCACCGGCACCCCGGAGATCCGGAACTTGGCGCACAGCGCGTCGACGTCGGCCAGCGTCGCCTCGGGCGTGCAGGTGACCGGGTCGGTGACCATCCCGGCCTCGGATCTCTTGACCACCTCGGCCTGCGAGGCCTGGGCCTCCGCCGAGAGGTTGCGGTGCAGCACGCCCAGACCGCCGGCGCGGGCCATGGCGATCGCCATCCGGGACTCGGTCACGGTGTCCATCGGCGACGAAGCCAGCGGCACCTGGACCCGGATCCGGCGGGTCACCTGGGACGATGTGTCGGCCGAGCTGGGGACGACATCGGACTCCGAGGGGAGGAGGAGCACGTCGTCGAAGGTCAGACCGAGCATCGCGAACTTGGACGGCAGGCCGCCGATCTCGCTCGTCATTAGTGGACACGCACCCCTTCGCACCGTGGGCCGCGGCGGGTCGGCGCCGCAGGCACTCATCCTACGACCCTGCCCGGGGTGTCTCCGGTCACGGGCGACCCGGCGCCATCCCTGCGGAATCCCCTGCACCGGAACACCGCCGGGATCGGCGAACGGGGTCGCGCCGCGGCGACCGTCCGGGCGAGTATCCTTTACGGCGTGTCACCAGAGGCGCTGCCACCGGACCCGTTTGCCGGAGACCCGGACGACCCCTCTCTCTGTATGGACGCCCTGGATCCGGACGAGCAGCCAGACGGCGACGAGGACGGGCAGCAGACGTTGACCGAGTCCGACCGCAGCGAGATCCTCGCCGATCTCGCCGACCTCGCCGTCTATCAGGCGCTGCTGTCCGGCCGCGGTGTGCGCGGCATCATCGTGGACTGCGCCGACTGCGGCGAGGAGCACTTCCACGAGTGGAGCTTGCTGCGCGCCAGCCTGCAGCAGTTGCTCGACGAGGGGCAGATGCGCCCGCACGAGCCGGCCTACGACCCGGACCCCGCGCACTACGTCACGTGGGAGTACTGCCGCGGCTACGCGGACGCCACCCTCAGCGACGACTGATCCTCGGCGCCGACGGCGACGCTTGACCCTCGGCGCGACCGAGGGCGCCGGTAGCGCCAGCGGCGTCAGTTCGGCGTGCTGCTCACCGCGCCGGAGCCCGACGACGGCGTGGTCGAGTCCTGCGTCCCCTCGCCGGAAGCCGTGGGCCGGTTCGTGGGGCCGGTCGTCGTCGGATCCGCCGATCCCTCGGTGGTCGGCGACGGCCGCGGGGTCGGCGACGTGGACGGGCTGATCGTCGACGGATCCGACGAGCCCGGATCACTCGCCTCCGGGTCCTGCAGCGTCCGCGGGTCGGAGCCGGCCTGGCTCGGCGTCGGGGTGTCCGAACCGTTTCCGGGGGTTACGGTGCCGGATCCGGAGGACGGGCCGCTCGGCGCGGCCGGGGACGTCGCGGGCCGCGGATCCTGCTGGACCGGCGCCGGATCCGCCTTGCCCTCCGTGGTCGGTGGGCGCGGGGCCGACGTCCCGTCCCGCAACGGGGCTGCCGGGTCGGTCGGCTGCCCCGGCGGGGTCTCGGCAACCTTCGCGGTGAGGAAGTCCGTCTGCTGGTCGAAGTAGCTCTGCTGCTGGCCCGGCTCCACCTTGCCCAGCAACGGCCCCAGCTCGGCGAGATCCTGCCGCGCGCCCGCCGTGTCACCGGCGGCGAGCTTGGCGTTGACCTGTTCGATGCCGCTGCGCAGGTCGCTCGCGGCCTGCACCTGCCCGGCCCGCTCGGTGTAGAGCACCTTGGAGACGCCCCACAGCGTGTCGCCGGGGACGGCCTCGTGCGCACCGATCGACACCACGGCCAGTGCCACCGCCACGACTGCGGCCGCGGCAACCAGCGGCCGCAGGTAGCTCATCCGCCGCGACGGGCGGGCCGGCTGCAGCATCTGCACGGCGGCGTCCGGCTCGACCAGCTCCGGGATCGGCTCGGAGTCGACGTCGGCCTTCCAGGACGCGAGCATCGCGACCAGCTGGTCGTCGGAGTCGTAGCCACCCCGCCCGGGGCCGGAGACGCCCAGCCCGGACGAGAGTGCGTTGATCAGTTCGTCGTCGGCCTGCAGCTCGACGAGGTCGACCGGCCCGTCCTCGTCCACGGCATTCGGGTCGAGGCGCTGCCCGGGCGTCGGGGACTGCGGGTGGCCGTTGGCGTCGAACCGCCCCTGACGTACCTTGCCGAACGGCTCCTGGCCACCGGGGCGGGGTGGACGTCGATCGGAACCGTGATTTCCGAGATCCCGCATCTCAGACCACCTCCTCAGGACTCATGGACTTGCGGAGCCGGGTCAGAGCCCGGTGCTGGGCGACCCGGACGGCGCCGGGTGTGGATCCGACGGCCTCGGCCGTCTCCTCCGCGGAGAGCCCGACCACCACGCGGAGCGTGATGATCTCCCGATGCTTCTCGGGCAGGATCTCCAGCAATCTGGACATCTCCTCGGACAGTTCGACCTGCAACGCCTTCGCTTCCGGTCCGTCGGTGAGCGCGATGCGGTCGGGGACGTCCGCGACGGGCTCGGACCGGTTCCGGGAAGCGGCTCGGTGCGCGTCGATCACCTTGTGCGACGCGATGCCGTAGACGAACGCGAGGAACGGGCGCCCCTGGACGCGATACCCCGGCAGCGCCGTCAACACGGCAATACACACCTCCTGGGCCACGTCGTCCGCGGAGACGGACGACCGGTCGGAGCCCAGCCGAGCGCGGCAGTAGCGCACGACGAGCGGTCGGATGAATCCGAGAACGCGCTCGACGGCGGTGCGGTCGCCGGCCATGGCGGCCGCGATCCACTCGTCGGGAACGTCTCTTGATTCACTCATCGCGCAGGACCGCCAAGGCGTTACGAGGCCGTGTGGACATCATCCGATCGTGGAACCGGGCGGACGCAACCCTTCCCGGGAGGTGCACTCGACACCGTATCGAAGGAACGGGCCGGGACGGGATCTGCTCCACGAGGACCAGACGATCGGGTCCGGCGGATGGTTGCCCACGGGGCGGGATGCGCGCGGTCACCAGACGGCAACGGGCGGCGAGCGGTAGGCGGAGCGCCGGTTCGATCTTCACGGGGCCCGCGACCGTCGAACGAGCGGACGGCTCGACTCGCCGCCGACGCACCGAGTCGGGAGCCGGTGCGCCAGAGGGGTCTGCGCGGCCGCGGGGGCACGGCCGCGCCCGGGGTGGAACGGTCGGTCCCGGCTGCGGGGAGCACGGCCGGCACCGGGACGGACTCGTCTCACGGACCGGGTCGGGGACCGATCCGCGAGGGACCCGGGGCGCGGGTCAGGACACCAGACCGCGGCGGAAACCGTGCGCGACGGCCTGGGCGCGGTCGCGCACACCCAGCTTGCGGAACAGCCGTCGGGCGTGGGTCTTGACCGTGTCCTCGGACAGGTAGAGTTCCCGGCCGATCTGGCCGTTGCTCTTGCCCTGGCTCATCCCTCGCAGCACCTGCAGCTCGCGCTCGGTGAGCTGGACGCCCGGGTCGGTCGGGACCCGCGGGGTGGGGACCGAGGTGCTGGCCAGCGTGTGCGCCAGCGCCGCCACCAGCTCGGGGCGCGAGGCGTCCCAGCGGAGGTAGCCGCGGGCACCGCCGGCGATCGCGGCGGCGATGCTGCCCGCGTCGTCGGGGGCGCCGAACACGATCACGTTGGCCTGCGGGTGGGCGGCGACGAGCCGCCGGGTTGCTTCGACGCCGGTCGGAACCGCGCGCTGCGTTCCCACCAGGACGACGTCCACGGACTGCCGCGCGTACCGGGCGAGGAGTTCGTCCCCGTGGGCCACGCAGTCGATGCGCTGGACCCCCGACACTGCCGACATGACACGGGTCAGACCCTCGCGAACGCTGCGACGATCGTCGCAAATGAGTACCGTCGTCACGACGATTCCTTCCTGCAGCTTCCTGCAGCCGGGTGATATTCACCCTCCGAATCGGCGGGTGACACTCTCACCTTGACACGGTCGGGGCGAATTTGTGCCCTCCATCCGGGAACGCGTCACCTGAAGACTGGGCGTCATGTGGGTGATGCGTAGCCGAATGGAGTAGTCCATACGATACCGCGATCGAGTCCGAGATCCACGCAGACTCCCGGATGGACCGGCGCCCGAGGGGATCGGACCGCAGGTAGATCACGTTCAACGCGGCTGCTACCGCATGTCGGCGACGCTGTGCATCCGCTTGACGACTAAGAGTATTCAATCGTGACGTTCGGGCGTGTCGCTCGTTCGGACGCACGGGGCCACCCGTCCGGGCCGGATCCACCCTGCTGGCCCGTTCGGCCGCGTCCCGGTCGTGGCCGGCGCCCCCGAGGGGCGAGCTCCCGAGCGTCCCCGGCGTCGGCCGCCGCGACCGCCTTCGCCGTGTCGTCGCGCAGCAGTGCCGTATCGGCCCGCGCCCAGTGCCACCGAGGACGACGGCGCGCGCCCAGCGCGTGAACGCCACCCGATCCGCGTCGTCCCGCATGTCCCCATCGTCCCAGGGCACCCCGGGTCCCGGACGCGGGCGACACACGTCGCTGCATACCCCCGCACACCGGCCGGAGACGAGCCCATGGGCAGCGGCACACATCACACGACGCGATCCACCGGTCCGCGGGGCCGGGAGGTTTGCCGCCCCCGGCCCGGGGGAATCACCGGTTCATCGACGTGGCTAGTACGTGAGAGCAGGTGACAGACATGGCGGACATCCGGAGGCTTCCCGGCCCGGTCGCCGACATCTACGACTGGCAGATGGACGGGGCCTGCCGGGGGATGGACAGTGCGTTCTTCTTCCATCCCGAGGGCGAGCGTGGTCCCGCACGGGCGCGCCGCGAGGCTCGCGCCAAGCAGGTCTGCCACGAGTGCCCGGTCGTGACGCAGTGCCGTCAGCACGCGCTCGAGGTCCACGAGCCTTACGGCATCTGGGGCGGACTCTCCGAGTCCGAACGGGACACGCTCACCCGTGGCCCGCGACGCACGCTCAAGGTCGGTGAGCCGGACTCCACGATCACCAGGACGGAGACGCTCGACATGGCCGGCGCTCCGTAGCCGCTGGGGTCGTGTAGCCGCTGGACGGCCACTGCGCGGTGGACACGCTGATCCGGAGGTCCTCGACCAGCACGGGAGCCCGACCGCTCAGACCGAGCCCTGCTCCACCGGGCCGATGAAGCTACCCGGCCGGGTCGCACCGTCCTGGCGCTGCACCGGGCCACCGCGCCACGGCACGGTCTTCGACGTCGTCTCGTCCGGCGCGGTGACGACGACCTCGGTGGGCGTCCAGTCTCCGCCGGAGAGCGTGGTGATCGTGGTGATCCCGGTGCCGCCGGGCTGGAGCGTGACCGTCGTCGGCTGCTCGGACGAGCGCGGCAGCGAGTACGACGGCCCGAACGTCGGGTCGTCCGGGCCCCGCAGGTCGACGCCGCCGAAGCCGGTCATCGTGCACGGCAGGTCCGAGGTGTTCCGCCAGGCCAGGATCGTCTTCTGCTGACCGCTCCCGGTCGGCTCGTTGACCGTCGCCGACAGGCCGGCGTCGGTGCAGCGGGCCGCGGCGGCCTGGTCGGCGGAGCCACCGTCCTCCGCCGGCGCGGGTTGCGCCGGTGCCGGTTCCGCCGGGCTCGCCTCAGCCGGTGCCGCCGCCTGCTCCGGGGACGGCGCGGCCATCTGCCCGGCCCCCGACGACGGGTCCCCGCCGCAGCCGGCGAGCAGCAGGCCGGCCGCGAACAACCCGGCCACGAGCGAGGCGCTTCTGATCCTCATGTGGACACCCTCGCTTCGACGCGGACCAGGCGCACGACGGCGCACCGATCCGTACCCGTCCGTGCGATGCCGATCCCGACGCGTGCGCGGACTGCTGCGCACGCGGCCCGGGCGGCGAGCGCCCGGCCGGCCGCAGCATCCCCCACGCCAACCAGGCCAGGTACGCGGCCCCGTCCGGCAAACGTTCGCAACTGCGCTTTCCATGGTCAACGGGGCACCAGGGCTGTCAGCGCCCCGTTTGACAGCCCTGGTGCCCCGTTGACCATGATTAAGGGGCACGTGATGTCCGCGGATCGATCCACGCCTGCGGACTGCGAACGACCTGTGGGGGTGCATTCGCTCCCCATGCGGTGGTCACCGCCGCGGACGGACCCCGGACACGAGAACGGGCGGGTGACCATCGGTCACCCGCCCGTTCCGTCGTGTCAGGACCGGATCAGTGTCCGTGCCCGTGACCACCGGCGGGGGCCGGCTCCTCGCGCTCCGGCTTGTCCACCACGGCGCTCTCGGTGGTGAGCACCATGCGTGCGATGGACGCGGCGTTCTCCACCGCCGACCGGGTCACCTTGACCGGGTCGATGACCCCGTCGGCGATCAGGTCGGAGTAGGTCTGGGTGGCGGCGTTGTAGCCGGTCCCCCAACCCTTCTCGGCGACGCGGGAGATCACGATCGCGCCCTCGTCGCCGCCGTTCGCGGCGATCCAGAACAGCGGGGCGGACAGCGCCTTGCGCACGATCTCGACACCGGTCGCGGCGTCCCCGGTCAGACCGAGGCCGTCCTTGAGCTCGGCGGCCGCGTGCACCAGCGCCGAACCGCCGCCGGGCACGATGCCCTCCTCGACCGCCGCACGGGTCGCCGCCACCGCGTCCTCGATGCGGTGCTTGCGCTCCTTGAGGGCGGTCTCGGTGGCCGCACCGGCACGGATCACTGCGACACCGCCGGAGAGCTTCGCGAGGCGCTCCTGCAGCTTCTCCTTGTCCCAGTCCGAGTCGGCATCGTCGATCTCGCGCTTGAGCTGTGCGACGCGGGCGTCGGTGGCGTCCTTCGTGCCGGCGCCCTCGACGATCGTGGTGGCGTCCTTGGTGACGACGATCCGCCGGGCCTTGCCCAGCAGGTCCAGACCGGCCTCGGAGAGCTTCAGCCCGACCTCGGGGTTGATGACCTGGCCACCGGTGGCGATCGCGAGGTCCTCCATGAACCACTTGCGACGGTCACCGAAGAACGGCGACTTGATCGCTGCGACCTTGACGGTCTTGCGGATCGAGTTCACGACCAGGGTGGACAGGGCCTCGCCCTCGACGTCCTCGGCGATGATCAGCAGGGGCTTGCCCTCGCCGAGCACCTTCTCCAGCAGCGGGAGGAGGTCCTGGATGTTACTGATCTTGTCGCGGTGCAGGAGGATGTAGGCGTCCTCGAGCACGGACTCCATCGACTCGGTGTCGGTGACGAAGTACGGCGAGAGGTAGCCCTTGTCGAACTGCAGGCCCTCGGTG
>JAKDNL010000102.1 GCA_030451825.1 Pseudonocardia sp.
CCCTCCCGGGGGGCCAGGGCGCTGCCCTGGACCCGGCCTCGCTTCGGAGAGGGGGCAAAAACCGCAGGTCACGGGCATTCTATTGCGCTGCGGACCTTGACTCATCCACCTGATGAACTGTAGAATCAGAGATGTACCGAGGGAACGATAAGCCCCCGGAGCAACCGGGCTGCACGCCCTCCGCAGTATCGATGTTGGGAGCTACACATGAGTGACGACAACGGCGCCGTATATGACAGCGGCATCGGAATGTCCCGCCAGCGCGCGGACGCGGTCGACGCCCGCATGGTTGAGCTTGACCTCGCCTCGCCCGACGAGTTCCGGCCAGGAAACGAGAGGTTCTACGGCGCAGTCCGGGCGCCGGAGTCCTACGACGCCGACCGGGTCCGGGACCTGGGCGAGATGCCGGACGGGTCATTCGGTAGTCCTGCTGAAGCGATCGTTGCGCAGCGCCGCGAGCTCGAGCAGTACGACGAGTACGAGGCCACGGCGAGCGAGGTAGCGGACGACGACCCTGAGTGCGGTTGAGGCGGCGACATTCGTGCAGGTGTGGAGACGAGGCAATCGCCTCCACACCTGCAGCCGGTCGGGGCCAGCTGTAGGTTCTCGCGCTACTTGTCATTTGGTGGCTCGCTGACCAGGGCATTCTCACCCGATGTCCAGCCACGACCCGGGCCGATTCTCATCGGTCAGTCATCTCGCGCAGGTCTACGGACCCTCTGCGCGGTGCCCTGACCAGCAGATTCTCACCGAGCCGGTCGTCAGTGACACGGCCATGACAAGCCATCTGAGAAAGCGACAGATCAGATGAGAACCTACGCCAGCAGGGGCGCGCTGGTCGGACGGTTAGACCTGGACTTCTGCCGGGAGCACTGTAGAATCAGAGGTGTACCGAGGGAACGACAAGCCCCCGGAACAACCGGCCCGCAGACCGACCGAAGGACTCAGACCATGGCTTCAGCCCCGCACCGGACCGGCTCGCACTGGCGGTCGCGCGAGTTCCACACCCAGCTCTTGCCCGGCGACGTCCCGATGCTGGTGACCGTTGTCGAGCGCTATGACCCGGTGGTCGCCGCCCGGCACGCCAAGGCGGCAGCGGCGCAGCGCTGTCCGCACTGCCGGGGCGACCTGTCCGAGCCGGTACCCGACGAGGTGGCGGCCACGCCGCGCGTGCACTTCGCAGGCGAGCCGACCAGCGATGTCACCGCTGACTCTGACCTTGCCCGGACCGCGCACCGCGCGATGGCTGTGGTGTTCGAGGCCATTGACGGGCGTCGCCCGGTGACCCAGCTCAACCAGCTCGCCGACCTCTCGGTGGTCCGCTACGTGTGGGCGCAGACGGGCAGCGTGCGCGGGCAGCGGGTCCCGAGCCGGATCTACAGCTGCCACGTCCGCCAGCCCTGGGAGGGCATCGGCGAGGTGTTCGGCGTTGCCCGGGTCGGGAGCCGCCGCATCGCCGCCTACGCGAGCCGCATCGAGCTCCGGCCCGAAGGCTGGCGCCTCGCCGCCCTGCGCGTGCTCTGAGCGCCCCCGGGGGTGTCCGGCCACGCGGCCGGGCACCCCCGGACAACTGACCCGCCCCGCCGCGCCGACGGGATATTTCCGCTGCTCAGTGCGCCGAAACAGTTGCCGCAGGCCATCTTGAGATGTAGAATAATAGATGTCAGGCCGGGTACGACAAGCCGGGGCTGACACCGCGAACCGAGAAGCCGAAGGAGAACGAGGAAATGACCATTATGAGCGCAGGCACCGTTCAGGCCGCGATCGAGCAGTCGGTGATCCGGGGAGTCCTGGTCCCGGTCGAGGGCAACATCCGCGAGGTAGACATTCCGCGCCAGGACCTTATGCGCGGCATCCGCGAGCACCTGGGCACCGACGCGGTCGACATGACCGGAGTCTGCGCCCTGCCGAACCTCACCATGCTGTCGAACCAGTGGGGCCCGTACCTGCCCGGCGACGTCCGCCGCAACCAGGCTGCAGAGCTGATCGTGCACACCTTCCAGTGCCACCCCACCCACGGTGAGCCGGCAGTGGACCGGGGCGAGCTGCCGATCTACGTCGGGCGCGTGCTGTTCGTGTCGATGACCGACACCGGTGAGGTCACCAGCGTCCCGCGCGGGTTCTCCCGGCTCTGGGATGCCGTGCGGGCGTTGCGTGTCGGTGGCCTGACCGGTCTGCTGGCTGAGGCCGCCGAGCTGTGACCCGCCGGGCCGGGGCCCGTTCGATGCGGGCGGGCCCCGGCCCTGGTCTTCGGAGGAGGAGATCATGACGCACGAGCAGCAGGTGAAGGACAGCACGAGCGGACGGACGGGTCGGCTCGGGTACCTCGGTCGGGCAGCGCTGGAGGCGGCCGAGGCCGGCCTGTCGGTGTTCCCGCTACACCCGGGGTCGAAGTACCCGGCGCTGCACGGGCAGCGCGACTGTGACGGCAAGGGGGTGTGCGCCGAGGGGCATCTCGGGTGGGAGCAGCGCGCGACCCGCGACCCTTGCCAGATCACCGAGTGGTGGAACGAGCGGCCATGGAATTTGGGTATCGCGACGGGGCCGAGTGGTCTGGTCGTGATCGACCTCGACGACGGGCGCGGTAAGACCGCGCCGGAGCCGTGGGCCGGGGCGCGCAACGGGCGCGAGGTCCTGGCCCAGCTGGCCCAGGCGGCCGGGCAGCCCGGACCGTGGGCGACCCACCAGGTGTCGACCCCCTCGGGCGGCCAGCACCTCTACTTCCGTGCCCCCGAGGGAGACGAGCTGCGCAGCAGCGCCGGGACCCTGGGATGGAAGATCGATGTCCGCGCGCATGGCGGGTTTATCGTCGCGGCGCCGTCCCGGCGCGAGGTCGGGACCTACCGGGCGGTGAACCGGGCGTCGATCGCGGCGCTGCCGGTCTGGCTGGCCGAGGCGCTGACCCCGGCCGAGCGGGGGCCGGTCACCGGGCCGCTGCCGACGGTGCGGCCGCGCGGGCGCGCCGAGGCGTTCTTGGCGGCGATCGTCCGTGGCGAGACCGCGGCGCTGGCGGCCGCCGAGCCGGGCACCCGGCACCGGGCCCGTCTGAAGGCCGCGCGGAAACTGGGGCAGCTGGTGGGCGGTGGCGCCCTGGACGGCGCCGAGGCCCGGGCGCATCTGCTCAGCGCCGCCGAGGCTCACATCGGGGTGGAGAACACCACCCGCGCCGAGGTCGAGCGCGACCTAGACGACGGCCTGGCCTACGGCGCGCAGATGCCGCGCGAGATCGACGGCGCCCGGGACCGGGTCGCGCGGTGAGCGCCTCTCCCCTCGCCGCCGGGGGGCGCGCTCCCAACGAGGATTCTGTGACCGCCCCCCGACGACCCGAAGGCAGCGGGGTGAACGCGGCGCCGCGTGGCGGCTGGGAGCCCTGCGAGGGCCGCTGTGGGCACCGCGTGCTCGCCACCCACGGCCGCGACGAGACCGGGCGCCGGCCGGTGCTGCTCGACAACGCAGACCGGGACGGGCCGGTCACCCTGGCCGAGCACACGGCGGCGCGCTGCCGTGCCCTTCGGGAGGCACCGTGACCATCCCGCCGTCGCCCGGACCGATCGCCGGTTCCGGGCGACGGCACGTAGTGAGGAGAGCACCGGTGACTGCATCGAGTCTGGGCGTGGCGCGACTCGTCGATGTCGGGACAGGGGCGGCGCCTACCCTGGCCGCTGTGCCCAGCCCTGACCGCCACGTCCGCGACGAGCGCACCCTGATCAACCGCGCCGAGGTGTGCCGGACCTTCGGCGTGAGCGAGTCCGCGGCCGAGCGTTGGTGGCGGGCGCGCGAGCGCAACGGCCACCCGCCGGTGGCACACCAAGAAGGCCGCCGCATGTGGTGGGACGAGGAGGCGATGCGCGGGTTCGTCACCAGTCACGACAGCGAGCCCGACGAGGTGACCGTCGGCGGGCGTGTGCTGCTCGGGCGAGCCGCCCTCGCGCGACGGCTCGAGGTCCGGGAGCAGACGCTCACCGACCTCTACCACCGGCGCGCCGAGAATGGGCACCCCGAGGCCGTCCACCGCCAAGGTCGGCGCCTGTACTGGGATCCGGCCGCGGTCGACGCCTGGGACGGCGAACGACAGCGCGCGCAGCGCGCCACCTTGACCGCTGTAGACCGCAGCGGGGACCCCGACGAGTTGGTCGACATGAGCGAGGCCGCGCGCGTTCTGGGCTACCGCGGCCCGCAGACCATCTCCGCCTACCGGTCCCGCAACGGGGCCTACTTCCCCGCCCCGGACGATCCCGCCGGCCTCCGGTGGCGACGTAGCGCCCTGTGGAGCTTCGCCGACCGCCGGTCGCGGCCGGGCCGCGCCGGCCACGACCGCACGACAGCGCGAAAGCGGCCCGGGCCTACTCGGTAGGGGCACCGCCGACCGGCGGCGCCACGGCCAGCTCGGGAGCGGGTATGTCCGCGAGCCGTGGCGCGCCCCGGTCAGCTCGCCACGGTCTCCGCCCCGCCCGCCGTGGTCCAGCTGTCCTGTTCGGCGTTGGAGCCAGGCTGCGCGGTGGCCGCCGGTGGCTGGCCGCCGGACTGCGGCGCGGTATCGCGCTGTCCGGGCGTCGCGGCCTTGGCCGCGCGCAGAAGCGTGCGAACCCGCTTGAGCGGCAGGCCGAACAGCGTGGCCAGATCCTCCGCGTTCCGCGCGCCCCGGTTCAGCTCGGCCAGGACGTCACGCTGGCGGTCCTCAATATCGGCGAGCTTCGCCTCGGCCGCAGCGTGAACGCGCTCGCGCTGGCGATCGAGGTCGGCCAGCGCCGCATCCCGTTCCTTGGTGACCTTCTCCGCGTCGAGGTCAGCCGCCGCGTACCGGGCGAACCCCTCGTCCTCGCGCTTGCGTCGCTCGACCTGCCGGGCGTCGAGCTCGTCGCGGGCCGCCGCCAGCCGCTCGGCCTGCTCCCGCACCGGCCGCGGTGTCCGCGACGCTGCCTTCCCTGCCATTGCTGCCCCCGATCGCCGTCCTGGGTAGGACCCGTTCCCTGCCCACAGTAGGCCCGGGCGGGCGCCCGAGGAACCCTCACGTCCCGGACCCGGTGACACTCGCCCGTCGCCCTCTGGGCTGCCCTGTGGGCCACTACCGGATGCCCGCCGGCGGAAGCGTCGGGGCCGCACTGAGGTGACCGTCGCCGCGCCGACTACGGCGCTCCTATTCCATGCGCGTGCCGCTGTTCCTTCTAACTTGGCTGCTGTTCGTCTGATCCTTCGATCGGGTCCTGCTCATAGCGTCCGTTATGTAGTTCTTGCCTGTACCCTACCTATCGTTTGGTGGTTTGTACCTTTCTGGACTGCCTACGGGCCTTCGTGCTTCTACCGCCTCACACCTATGCATCAAATGATCTTGCCGGTTCGGTGCCGGTCCCGTAGCCTTCTCGCTGTGGGCGTCGTGCGGGTCACTGCGATCGGGTCTGGCTCGGTCGAGTACCTGCTCCACGGGTGCGACTCGCACCCGGAGAAGGCGCCCGCGCACGACCTAGACTCCCCCGAAACGGGCCCCGCGCAGAGCACTGAGAACGCCCACGAGCGCACTCACGAGGCCGGGATGGAGCGCGGCGGAGGGGCCAGCTACATGGCGGCCGCGGTGGCTGCCGGCGAGCCGGCCGGGGTGTGGTTCGGCGCCGGGATGGAGACTCTCGGGCTGTCGATGCGCGCTGGGGATGCGGCCAGTGAGGACGACGTCCGGGCCATTTTCGGGCAGCTCCGATACCCGGATCAGGAGCTCGATGGGTCCACCGAGAAGACCCCGATCTACCTGGGGTCGAAGCCGCGGAAGTACCAGACGGCGGCCCAGAAGGTGGCCGCGGCGCTCAAGAAGGAGCCCGACGCTGCGGAGGAGCGCAAGGCCGAGATCGAGGCGTCGACGTCGCGTAAGACCCAGTCGTCGACGGCCTACTACGACGTCACATTTTCCCCGGTCAAGAGCGTGTCGGTGTACTACACGGCCCTGCTGGCGGCGGGAGACAGGGAGGGCGCCGAGCGGGTTCGGGGGGCCCACGATGAGGCGATCCGGATCGCGATCCGATCGGTGGAGAACGATGTGGCCTGGGTGCGGACTGGCAGGCACGGTGCGGCGGGGCCCTCGGGGCGGACGGTCGGTCAGTGGGAGAAGGCGACCGGGCTATCGGTGGTCATCTTCGCCCATCACACGAACCGGGACGGTGAGCCGCAGCTGCACGCTCATGGGGCGGTGCTCAACCGGGCGGCCACGGCGGACGGGCGGGTGTACGCCCTGGATGGGGCGGGGTTCCGGCCGGTCAAGGACGCGCTGGCGACGGCGTACACGCGGGCTTATCAGCAGCTGCTCACCGAGTCCGACGGTGTGTTGTTCGAGACCCGGAGCGACGGCGTGGCACGGGAGATCGTCGGGATCGACCCGGGACTGATGGCCGAGGCCTCGACCCGCACGCACGAGCGGGTGCGTCCGCGGGTGGCGCTCCTGACCGAGGCCTACATCGAGCGGCACGGCCACGGGCCGGGGACAAGGGCGCGGCGGGCGATCGCCGAGCAGGCGGTCAAGGAAACCCGGAATCCGAAGACGGGGCTGGCCGGCCCGGCCGCGGTGGCCGCGTGGGCGGACAAGGATCCTGGCCGTCGCGGTCGCCTGGCCACGTCGCTGGACGCGGTGGACGCCGCGGTCGTGGCCGCGGTGACCGAAGGGCGGCACCCAGCGGCCGAGCAGGACGTGACCGGCGGCGAGGTCGCCATCAGCGGTCACGAGGCGGCGCTGGCTGTGCTGGCGGTCATGGCGGCCGGGCAGGCGGTGACCGGACAGGACCAGGAGCCGGCCGCGGCCGCGGCGGGCGAGCCGGTCACGCTGGCCGGGCGGGTGGCCGCGGCGGTCACGGCCGGTGTGGCCGACGTGCAGACGCAGTACGCGACGTGGACAGTCGGGAACCTGACCGCGGCCATCGACCACCACCTCGGTGACCACGCGGCCAGCCTCGGGGTGGCCGCGGACGAGCGGCCGGCGTTCCTGGCCACGCTGACCCGAGCGGCCCTTGCACCGGGTTCGGGGTTCGGGGTGGTGCAGGTGTCGGCCGGGGACCCGGTGCCGGTGCCGGACGCGCTGCGGCGTCTGGACACCGACGGGCGGTCGCGGTTCCGGGCGCACATCGACGAGCGCTACGTGACCGCCGAGCACCTGAGCGCAGAAGAGCGGCTGGTGGCCACCTTCGACACGGACGGCTCTGTGCGGGTGTCTGAGACGGTGGCGCTGGCCGCTGCGGAGCGGCTGACCGACGCCGGGCTCTCGCCCGATCAGGTCGCCGCCGTGGTCGGAGTGCTGTCCTCGGGTCGTGTGGGAGACGTGCTCGTCGGCCCGGCCGGGACGGGGAAATCACACACGATCGGCGCCCTTGCTCGCGAGTGGAACGCCGAGATCGGGGGGCGCGTCGTCGGCGTGGCCACCGCGACGATCGCCGCCCGGAACTTGGTCGGGCTGGGGCTGGAGGCGATGAACACTGCCCAGTTCCGCGCCGCTTTCGTCCCGGACCCGGACACCGGGCAGGTGCGTGACCGGCTGGCCGCTGGCGACCTGTTGGTGGTGGACGAGGCCGGCATGAGCGGCACCGCTGAGATGGGGATGCTGGTCGAGATGGCCGCGGCCGCGGGCGCGAAGGTCCTCCCGGCCGGTGACCCGCACCAGCTGCACGAGGTCGGCGCCGGGGGCATGTTCGACTACCTCGCAGCCCGGCCCGGGACATTCGAGCTGACAACCGTGCACCGGTTCTCCCACGAGTGGGAGGCCGAAGCCTCGCTGCTGCTGCGCGCCGGTGACCCGGCCGCGGCCGCGCCCTACAACGACCACGGCCGGCTCCGCGCGGGCACGCTCGAGCAGATGCAAGAGACCGCCGTGCGCGGACACCTGGCCGACACCCTCGATGGCAAGCAAGCGCTGCTGGTGGTGGGGACCAACACCGCGGCGGCGGAACTGTCGAAGTACGTTCACGGCGAACTGGTCCGTCTTGGTCGTGTGGCGCCTGAAACGCTGGCGGAGCTTCCGGACGACACCCGGATTGGGGTCGGGGACGTCATCCAGGCCCGGCGGAACGACTACCGGCTCCGTGTGGATGCGGCGCCGGATGGGAGTCGGCTGCCGGTGACCAACCGCGAGCTCTACACCGTGATCGGGCGCGACCGGGACGGGCAACTCCTAGCCCAAGACCCGCGCGGCGCGGTCGCGCACCTGCCCAAGACCTACGTACTGGAGCACGTGACGCTCGCCTACGCGGTGACCGCGCACGCGGCGCAGGGGCTCACCGTCGACGTGGGCCGTGGTCTGCTCGACCGTGACGCGACCCGCGAGTCGGCGTATGTGCCTGGGTCACGGGGCCGGGAAGAGAACCTGTTCTATCTGGTGACCGAGCGAGCCCCGGATCACCACGACCCCCGTCGAATCGACGACACCGCCTCGCAGCGGTTTGCCGACATCCTTGGGCAGAGCAGCGGGCAGGACGCCGCCCTCCTGGTGCGCGAGCTGGGGCAGGCCGAGGAGGCGTCGCTGTCGACGATCGGGGAACTGTTCAACCAGGTCAGCGCCGAAGCCGGGCACGCCCATCACGCCGAGATCCTCGACGAGCTCCTCGGCGAGGATCGGGCCGCCGCTGTGCGGGAGGAGGGCGCCTACGGGCGTCTGCTCGGGGTGGTGCGCGGCGCAGAGCTGGCCGGGCACGACCCACGCGCCCTACTCACCGAGGCGGTCGGAATGCGTGACTTCGGCGGGGCGAGGTCCACATCGCAGGTCCTGCACTGGCGGGTCGTGTCGCGAGTGGCTGTCCGCGAGGCAGAGGAAGCTGCACGCGGCGCCGAACCGCGCGGTGGGCTGCCGGATTGGGACTGGATCGGGCAGGTGGCAGATCTGCCCGAGGGCCCGGTACAGGGCTACCTCACCGCTCTCGGTGAGCTGGGCCAGGAACGCCAGGCGGTACTCGGGCGGCAGACCGCGGTCGAGCCGCCGACGTGGGCGCAGAAGCTCCTCCCCCAGGTCCCCGACGCCGAAACCGAACCCGAGCAGCGGGCCGCGTGGGAGCAGCGTGCCGGCGTCGTAGCCGCGTTCCGGGAGTACCGCGCAATCCCCGACACCCAGATCTCTAACGGCCCGATCCCGCCGGAGGCCCAGCAGTTCGCGCGCGCCTGGTGGCTTGCCGCGGCCGCGCAGCTCGACGACGACCCGGCCACCGTGGCCTGGCAGGGGCGCGCCGACGCCGAGCTCTACCAGGCCCGCGAGACCTGGGCCCACACGCTGCAGCACGCCGAGGACTACGGGCCCCGCTCGGTCGCGGAGGAACTGTCGGTGACCCACCGCCTCGCCGCCGACCTGCGCGAGGACGCCACCATCGAAGTGGCCCGCCTCGACCACACGCCCAGCAGCGATCCCGACCGGGCCGAGCTGGCCGACACGGTTCGGCGCTACGAGCAGCTCGCCGAGCACTACGCCGGCGAGGCCGCCGAGCTGGAAACCGCGCACGCTGCGCGGCGGCAATGGTGGGACGACACCGAACCCCTGCGCGGCGCCGACCAGGCCGCCGCCACCGAGCTCGCTCGCCGAGGACTTCCCGAGCACCGCGACACAACCCCGCAGCCCGCTGCGGAACAGCTCACCCTCCTCTCGGCCACCACCGACACTCAGCCCCACGAGGCGGAGCCCCAGCTGGCGGATGAAGGCGCGGGGCAGGCCGACAGCACGTATACAGCGGCGGGCGAGGCGGAGCCGGCCACGATCGCTGACACGGAATCCACCGTCGTCGAGCCCGCAGCCGAGCCGGACCGGATCGAGGTCGGCCACGACGAGCCGCGAGACCTCGCGGACGCCGCTCCGGCCAACCAGGACATGGCGAACGCGCCGGAGCACGACGACAACGGCGCCGTATATGACAGCGGCATCGGAATGTCCCGCCAGCAGGCGGACGCGATCGACGCCCGCATGGTTGAGCTTGACCTCGCCTCGCCCGACGAGATCCGGCCAGGAAGCGAGAGGTTCTACGGCGCAGTCCAGCCGGCGGAGGCCTACGAGGCCGACCGGATCCGGGACCTGGGCGAAATGCCGAACGGGTCATTCGGTAGTCCTGCTGAAGCGATCGTCGCGCAGTGGCGCGAGCTCGAGCAGTACGACGAGTACGAGGCCGAGACAGCCACCACGCGAATGCGACACACCGCCCGCAGCCAGGAGCTCGACCGGGCGCGTCAGGCCCCCGCGGCGCAACGGGCGGGAGCGGAGCGCGAGGAACAGTCGGCTTTCGCGGCCCGCGCCTACGACGACCAGCTGCAGACCGAGGCCGAGCGCCGCGGGCCCGAGGTGGGTCGGACCCACGAGCTAGAGGGCCCCGAGCAGGACCTGGACTACGGCTACGACGAGGACGACTAGAACCGGTGATCGCCGCCCGGCAGTAGGTCCGCCGGCGGGCGCGGTGGTGGTTCGCCGGCGGCCTTGGCCGCCCGCACCCGATCGTCTGCCTCAGTCAGAATCCGGTCCCAGTACGCCCGCGCGTCCTGCCACGTGGGCTCCTGCCACAAACCCTGCTCGCGCTCGTAAGCGATCTGCACCTCAGCCTCGGCCGCCAGGCGGAGCGAGTCCTCGTCGCCGATTACTCGGTGCTGGCGAGGACCCCAGGGTCCCGGGCACACACCGCGCTCCGGGGAATCGATGTGCTCATGCCAGGGCGGCTGCATGATCTCCTGGGTCGCGCCGGGCCGCGGCTGACCCCAGACCACTCCGAGCTCGCGCTCGGCCAGTTCCCGCAGCCGAGTCGCGTGAAACGGGGCGGTGAGGGAAAAGATGGACTGGCGGAGGTCGTCGACGTCGACAGGCCACCGTGTGGCATCGATCAGCGACGCCGCGGTCGCACCGACGTAGACGTGCGCGTGCCAGCGCGCCTTCGCCATCCCCGGCACCTGGGCCTCGACCGCGGCCGCGAGCTCCAGACGTGCGGGAGCCAGGGCGCGTCGATCTCCGTCGACGACGTAGCCGGCGCCTCGCTGTAGCTCGAGCAGCACCTGGCCGATCAGGTCGCCGTAGGCCCGGCCCCACGCCTCGACTGCGTCGTCCAGGCCGGCTTCGGCCATGCCGTCGAGCATCATCGACAACGAGACCGGGCTGCGGAACTGAACGTCGATCGCGCCGGCCGGAGGCTCAGCCGAGGTGTCGTCGACGTCGAACAAACTCGCCGGCTGGACTCGGGTATCGCCGTAGCGGCCCAACGGCATCCTCGACATGGCCACCGCTCCCACCGCCCCGGCGCTGCTCGAATCCGTCGACACGACGGACCGTCGTGCGAGGAACCAGTGTAGGGCGACACCCCGACAACACCAGCCGGTTCGAGCCAGGGCCGGGGAGCCGCGACTCGGGCGCAGTACCGGGAACCGTGCGCTGACCTGCGATGACAGATGCAGCCAGGCCGATGGGCCAAGCTTGTTCTAAGCCGGACGACACCCGCCGGACGAACGATAGGGAGGCGATAGGGATGACCCCACCGTCATACAACGGCGCCAGCGAACTCTCAGCCGAGGACCGGTTGCTCGAGGCCTTGTGCCGGCGGCGAGTCCCCCCGAGCGGGGCCCCCGGGCCGGGCGCCGTCCTGTGCGAGCTACATGAGGACGCACAGCCTGGGCCGTGGAGCTGGTGGTCGCCGCCGGAACTTGCGGCCGTCGCGGAGGTACCGCCCTCCACGGCCTCAGGCAAGGTCAAGCGCTTCCACGAGGTGGAAGCGTGGGTCGAGCGCCGGAAGGCACCGTGTCGATGTGGGACGGAGGAGAGCCCCTACGCCGTGGCAGCGGGAGTCCAGGACCCGCCGGGACGCGGGAAGAACCCGCCCTCCGTCGCCTACCGGCTCACCGACGCGGGCGCCGAAGAAGCCGGCCGGCGGGGACTACCCCGGCCCACCCGACCGGTATGAGGGTCACCCTCGCCGACTCCGGTCAGCGCTGCTGCGCGCGCAGCAGCAGGTCAGCGTCGCGGGCTTCCAGGTAATACTCCCGCCAGTACTCAGGGCTACTGGGCGGCGCCGGGGTCTCGTGGTCGAGGCTCTGCGGGCCCGTGGTGGTGTCGCGGCCGTAGCTGTCGGGGTCGTGGCTGCGCCGCGGCGGGAATCGCCCGGGCAGGTAGCGGGGCCGGTCCGGACCTGTCTCGCTGGTCACCGGGGGCTCGGCCTCCCCAGCGCTCATCGCCTTACCGAGGTCGATCTCGTGTAGCCGCCGTTCCTCTTCGGTGAGCCGGTGCCGGCCGGGGGCGCACTCGCGGGGGTCGATGGCCGCGGCGAGGTTATTCAGCGCGGCGGGTAGCCACCGCACGTGCCACTCGGCCACGACGTCGGGCCGGGTACGCGGCGCGGCCGCAGCGACGTGACAGGTGCGCAGCCACGCCAGCTCGCGGACCGCGCGGGGGTGCACCGGCCAGCAGTCGGGCAGCTCTACCCGAGTGAGCCGGTACTCGCTGTTGAGGACGGTGGCCACCCACCCACCCAAGGCTTCCCACCCGGAGACAGCCTCCTGCTCGGAGAGTCCCGACCAGCGCAGGGCCGGGGTCAGGGCGATCGGGCCGCTCTCGTCGTCCTCCCGGCCCGCGGCGCCCTCGAGCGCGCCGGCAACGGCGGCCAGGCCGTCCTCGACGTCGCCGAGGCGCGGCAGCATCTCCGAGACCTGATTCGCGACCTCGCCGACCTGGCGGGAGGCGTCTGTGGCCCGGTCACGGACCCGGCGGAGCTCGAGTCCGATCTCCACCTGCCAAGGCCTGCCGCTCCCCCGTGAGCCGCCTGAGCCGCCGTTGTCCGGGGGCGGGGAGGCAGGTCCGTCACTACTCACTACTGATCCTCCTGTTCGAGATGACCGCCATGATCGCGCTCCGCGTCGTCACGCTGCTGCACGTCCTGTGTCCTCGGTGTGCCGCGGACCCGTGGTGGTCGGCTCGATGACGGCGCGGGGAGGGGGAAGCAGATCACGGCGCGCCCACACCGGCCGGACGCGGACGATCGTGGCGGGGGTCGCGCGGTGGATCAGGATCGCGTGCCACTGGGGCAGAACCCGGACCCGGTCCGGTGGGCAGACCCGAACCCGTTCGAACCGTTCCCGCCCGTCAGGTTCGACGATCGGCTCGTGGCGGTGCCCGCACAGCCTCGACACCTCTTCGAGATCCTCATCCAGGGTGAGTCCGCCGTAGACGAGCCGGACGTTGGTGGCGTTGAGGATGGTGTCCTTGCCGCGGGCGCCCCAGCGCTGCGCGAGCTGCGATGGTGACTGGGCGGCCCACTCGATGTGCACGCCGCGGCCCCCGGCATCAGCCAGCCAACGATCCAGCGGCACCGGGGTGATCAGGGCAACCTCGTCGAGGAACATCCCCAACGGCGGGTCCAGACGCCCCTTCGGCCGAGTCGCGGACACCCGCTTCGCGGTCTCGAACACGTGCGCGGTCAACGCCGCCAGCAGCGGCGCCACCGCGGCGTGCGCCCGGTCCGAGCCCACCACGAACAACGAACCCCGGCCGGCAAGGAACGCCTCCGCGTCGAACTCGGCCGCTTCCGGCGAGGTGGTCACCAGGGCGGCAATGGTGGGGTCGGTCATGAACCGCACCGACCGCTGAAGCGTCAGGAAGACCGAATCCCGCGTCTTGCGGGCGTCGGTGGTGAGGATCTGACGCAGGGCGTCGGCTGCTCCGGCAGGTACCCGACCGGTCGGGGCGGTAGCGAGCAGGGCCAGTGCCTCGGCGGCGCCACCGGAACGGGCGTCACTGGACGGGTTGAACACCCAGTGCGCCACCGTGGCCATATCCCGGCCGTTGAGATCAGCGGCCATCAGCAGCGCGCACAGCACTCCTGCAGCCCAGTCCTCCCAGCGGTCCCCGTCCCCGCTTCCCTCATCACCAGAGGCCGTCGCGCCGACCATGTGCCCGGCCCGCTCGGTAGCCACCTGCGAGTCGGCGCAGCCGCGCACCGGCGACCACCACACCGTCGACCCCAGCCCGCCCAGGTTCTCCGGATTGAACAACATCACCGGGCCCACTTGTGCGCGCACGCCTGCGCAGTAGTCGAAGAGGTCGCCCTTGGTCGAAGTGGCCACGACCGGGCCGTCGTGGTCGATGATGTGATGCCCGAGCAGCGCGGTCTTCCCGGTCTGCGGCGGTGCGATCAACCCGATCACGTCCCGGTGCGCGGCGTAGCAGTCGGTGCCGACAACCGGGCCGACCGCCGAGCGACCCAGCCACGTCCCGCAACGAGCGACCGCAAGCCGCTCGGTCCGGCCAGGATGAGGACGCAACCCAAGCGGTGGCGTGGCGTCGTTAGCGATGCTCGGGCGAGAGGTGACCGCGGCGCCGCGCACCGCGTGTGCGGAGACGTAACGGTGCAGATCCCACCAGGAAGCCCACCCCTCGTGTCCGTAGCGGGTGCGGACCCTGCCCCGCACCGTGTGCGGGTAGACCGCCCGCGCGATCGGCACAGCCGCCACCGCGAGGGCGACGGCGGCCAGGACTCCCCCTACCGTTTGAAAGAAGCCCTGCACCGATACCGCGGCCGGGGTGTCCGGGGTTGCTGAACCGGCCAGTGCCGCGATCCCGAGCCCGGCCAGCAGGACACCGACCGCGCCGAGCTGAATCTTCCAGCGGCACATCGCGGTCGCCGCGGTCGTGGTCAGGCGAGCCCAGCCCGGCGAGGCGAGGGCGGAGCGCAGCATCGGCAACGCCGCCCACCAGCATGCCGCGCTCACTCCGGGCGCGACGGAGTGGCGCAGGAACCGGTCGAGCGAAAAGCCTCCAGGCGAGGCCGGGGTGGTGTCCGTAGCGGACGGGGTATCAGTGTTCGGCGTGGGCGGATCGGCCTGGTCGGCCCTGCCCACGGTGTGGAGCTCGGTGCGAGTCATGCCCCCACCTCCAGCTGGGTCGGTGTCGCGACCAGCGACAGCGGCCGGGGCTGGCCATCCTCCGCAGAAGCCATGCCGGCATCCGGCGGTTCCGGGTCGAGATCATCGGCGCTGAGAAGCGTTTTGGCCTCGGAGAGAAGACGTCGGCCGGTACGGGCTGACACCGCGTAGATCACTGCCGCGTTCGCGCCGGTCACCGGGCACCCGGCCGCCCGCAGATCGGCCAGCTCACGCACTCGCCGATCCACGTGAACGGGCGCGGGCTCCGGCGTAATGGCCGCGTCTACTCCGGTCGCGGGGCTGGTGTCGGCCGGGTCGACCGGATCGATCGGTCCTCGCTCGACCGCGCTGGTGAGCACATCCGCATCGCCGGGAGCTGCGACGGCGGCGGCCACGGTCGACGCGGACCGAATGGCGCCGCGGCCATCAGCCCTGTCCTGGCCCTGCGCGGCACCGGCCGCGGCGTGCACCGCGTCGGAGAGCGCCTCACGTAGCCCGGTCACCGCCTCCGCGGCCGCGAACACCACCAGCGGCGGCACCGAATGCAGCACCACCTGCGATGGGATTCCGTCGGCCCACGCCGACCAGGTGTTCATGATGTAGGTCGCGGCCAGGGTGCCCCAGCGGGCGCGCCGCACCCACGGGCCGGTACGGACCTGCCAGCGGGCGGTGACCTGCTCGGCGCGCAGCACCGCGATCAGGACCAGCGACACCATCGGGTCCAGCGCCCACGCCGCCACCCACGGTGTCGACCAAGGCGGGGCGCCGGCGGCGGCGAAGGCCTGGACGTTGGTCATGGTGAACCCGAGCCCGAGCACGATCCCCGACCACATCAGCCGGTCCACCTGGACCCGCACCCGCTCGACGCGCAGGGCGATCACGTCCGGGTCGGTAGACAACGCCCGCACCCGCGCCGCGCGCGCCGCCTCAGCCGCTAGCCGGTCGGCCGGCTGCTCAGGCCGCAACATCAGCCACCCCAGCGGTCTCGTCGGCGGCGGGGAATGCGCAGTCCACGCACACGCCGAGGGATGTCGGGATGCAGTAGCCGGCGTCCCGGGCACACGCCGGGCACCACCGCCGCGCGGCTAGCGCGAGCCCGACCGCGGCCAGTTGGGCCGGGGTCGCGACGCGCTTGGGGGCAAGCTCGGTGCGGTCCCACAGCAGGGCCCGGACCTCGTGGCGGCGGTGCCGCCAGACGATCTGAGCGACCGGGGCGGCGCCGCCTGGGGCGAGCCCGGCCTCCCGCATCTGGCGTCGGGTCAGCAACCCGGCCCCGGCCGGGGTGTGCCCGTATGACCAGGTTGGGAGCCCGTTCTGCTCCCAGGCCAGGGGCTGGAAACCCCACCGGTCGGTGTCGA
>JAKDNL010000670.1 GCA_030451825.1 Pseudonocardia sp.
GCCTCCTGCAGGTGGTAGCTGCAGATGTTGATCGGGTTCCACTTCGGGATCTCGGTCACCGACCAGGCCACCATGTCGGTGATCAGGCGCAGGCTCGGCGCGGGCGGGAACACGTAGGTGCCCCGGGACAGGTACTCCTTGACGATGTCGTTCTGGGTGGTGCCGGCGAGCTTGGCGCGGACCTCGCTGTAGTCCAGGCCCTGCTCCTCGGCCTGCTCCTCGGCCACAGCGACGTAGAGCGCGAGCAGCCACATGGCCGGGGCGTTGATGGTCATCGACGTGTTCGCCTCGGCCATCGGGATGCCCTCGAACAGGGTGCGCATGTCGCCGATGTGGCTGACCGGCACGCCCACCTTGCCGACCTCGCCCTTGGCCAGCTCGTCGTCCGGGTCGTAGCCGGTCTGGGTGGGCAGGTCGAACGCCACCGAGAGCCCGGTCTGCCCCTTGGACAGGTTCCGTCGGTACAGCTCGTTGGTCTTCTCCGCCGACGAATGCCCCGCATAGGTGCGGATCACCCAGGGGCGGTCGCGCTCACGATCGGTCGGGTACGGCACCGGACACCTCCGCGTCGTTGACGGACTCAGATGCTACCGGCGGGTAGGCGTGCAGTACGGCCCGGTCGCCCCTCGTCACACCACATCGGTCGATAAACTACGCGACCTGCACGGGAAAGTTCGCACTGGATCGGTTCCGGCCCCTCCGTCCGGGCAGGTGCCGGACACCGAGGGTCACAGCCGTACCGAGCGCGCACAATCATCGGATGGACCTACCCCCGTCGGTCATCGAGTACGGCGGGGCGGCCCTGCTCCTCGTGCTGGTGGCACTGCTGCTGCGCTGGACGTTCGGGACCCAGAACGCCCGGCGCCCTCCCGTGAACGACCCGGCGGACCCGGTGAACGACGGCCTGCTCGAGGAGGTCTCGCGGGTACCCAGCCAGACCGCCGCCCAGGAGCTGCGCCGCCGTCTGGGCGGCGAGGGGATCCGGTCGACCGTCGCCCGGGCCGCGGACGGCGGCTATCGCCTGCTGGTGTTCCCGGCCGACCTGCCCGACGCCCGGGTCGTGCTCGGCCGCGGCGAGCGGGAGTAGCCGGCCCCGGCGCGTCCGGCCGGGCCGGTGCCGGGCCCGTGACGTCCGACCGGCCCGGTAGGTATGGTGTACGAGCGGAGCGCTCGTCCATCTGGGGCGCGCGAGAGCTGCTTTCGTGCGTCGGGGCGTGGAGGGGCTGGGCTGCATGGTGTGCGAGCGGAGCGCTCGTGCACCAGGAGCGCGCGAGAGCTGCTCTCGTGCGGCGAGGGGCGTGGTGGGGCCGAGCAGCAGCCGGCCCCGGTGCCCCGTCCGGTCGGCCCGGTAACCGGCCCCGGTGCCGTCCGGCCGGCCCGGTCAGCGGTCGGGTTCGCCCGCCACGCGGGAGATGTCGGCACCCAGGGAACGCAGGTTCTCCACGAACCGCGGATAACCGCGGTCGATGTGCGCGACGTCCCAGACCTCGGTGGACCCCTGGGCGCACAGCCCGGCCAGCACCAGGCCGGCCCCGGCCCGGATGTCGCTGGCCCAGACCGGGGCGCTGGAGAGCAGCTCACGGCCGCGGACGACGGCGTGGTGGCCGTCGGTGCGGGCGTCGGCGCCCAGGCGGATCATCTCGTCGACGAAGCGGAACCGGGCCTCGAACACGTTCTCGGTGATCATCGACGTGCCCTCGGCCACGGCCGAGAGCGCGATCGCCATCGGCTGCAGGTCGGTGGCGAAACCCGGGTAGGGCAGCGTCACGAAGTCCACCGCCTGCGGCCGGCCGTCCATCGCGACGGTGAACTCCTGCTCGCCGGTGGTGGTCTCCGCACCCGCGCTGCGCAGCTTGTCCAGCACCAGGTCGATGTGGTGCGGGTTCACCCCGCGCACGGTGACCTCGCCGGAGGTCATCGCCGCGGCGAACGCCCAGGTGGCCCCGACGATCCGATCCCCGATGACCTGGTGTGTGGTCGGCTGCAGGCCGGTCACGCCGTGCACGATCAGGGTGGACGTGCCGACGCCCTCGAGCTTCGCGCCCATCTGCGCCAGCATCACGCACAGGTCGACGATCTCCGGTTCGCGCGCGGCGTTGTCGATGATCGTGGTGCCCTCGGCCAGCACGGCCGCCATCAGGATGTTCTCGGTCGCCCCGACGCTCGGGAAGTCCAGCCAGATCTGGGCGCCGTGCAGGTCCTCGGCGCGCGCCTTGACACAGCCGTGCTCGATCTCGGTGGTCGCGCCGAGCTTGCGCAGCCCGTTCTGGTGCATGTCCAGCGGGCGCGACCCGATCGCGTCCCCGCCGGGCAGCGGGACCACCGCACGGCGGCAACGCGCCACCAGCGGCCCCAGCACGCAGACCGAGGCCCGCAGCCGCGACACCGACCGGTAGTCCGCCTCGGCACCGGGCTCGGCCGGCACGTCGATCAGCACGGTCCTGCCGTGGATCGAGACCTCGCAGCCGAGGCTGCGCAGCACGTCCGCCATCAGCGGCACGTCCAGGATCTCCGGGCAGTTCTCCAGCGTCGTGCGGCCCCGCGCCAGCAACGCCGCCGCCATCAGCTTGAGCACGCTGTTCTTCGCCCCGACGACGTCGACGGACCCGGTCAGACGGGCCCCACCACGGACCGCGAAATGCTCCACCACCCCACGACGGTAGCCACCGGGGACGTCCTCGCCCCGGCTGCCCCCGCCTGTCGCAAAAGCCTCTCCCACTCGGCGCATCCGGCCGACAGGTGGTCGATCCACCGGCGCGGCGCCGATCCCCGTCCACCGAGATACGCTGCCCGGGTGGCCGTACACCTGACCCGCATCTACACCCGGACCGGCGACGACGGGACGACGAACCTCGGCGACTTCTCCCGCGTCCACAAGACCGACGTCCGTCTGGCGGCCTACGCCGACACCGACGAGTGCAACGCCGCCCTCGGTGTCGTGGTCACCGTCGGCGGGCTGGCCGAGCGCGTCGTCGAGCCGCTGCGCCAGATCCAGAACGACCTGTTCGACGTCGGCGCGGACCTGTGCGCGCCGATCGTCGACGAGCCGGAGTACCCGCCTCTGCGGGTCACCCAGGGGTACGTGGACCGGCTCGAGCGCTGGTGCGACGAGTTCAACCCCGAGCTGCCCAAGCTCGCGTCGTTCATCCTGCCCGGTGGCACGCCCGGCGCGGCCTACCTGCACGTGGCCCGCACCGTGACCCGGCGCGCGGAGCGGTCGGTCTGGGCGCTGCTGGCATCCGACCCGGAGCGGACGAACCCGCTCACCGCGACCTACCTGAACCGCCTGTCGGACCTGTTGTTCATCCTCGGCCGCGTCGCGAACCCGGACGGCGACGTCCTGTGGCAGCCGGGCGGCCCGCACGGCGCCCCCTCCACCACCTGAGCCGCACCCACACACGCCAC
>JAKDNL010000005.1 GCA_030451825.1 Pseudonocardia sp.
CCGAACCGTTCGAGACACTCCCGGATGAGGGCATCCGGCATCGGCGCCATCGCGTACACGGCGCGGCGCAGGGTCGACAGGTCCCGGGAGCCGAACGAGGGGTCCTCCAGCGCCGCCCGGTACATCATCGGCAGCCCGAACACCTGGGTGATCGCCTCCCGCTCGACCGTGTCCAGGAACGCCGCCGGCTCGAACGCACGCACGACGTGGATCGTCGCCCCGACCAGGATCGCCGGGGTGCAGAACGCGTTGAGCTGCGCGGTGTGGAACATCGGCATCATGGCCAAGAACTCGTCGCGGGCGTTCCAGCCCGAGTCCAGCGCGGCCGACATCGACTCCATCGTGATCGCCAGGTGCGAGGCGACGACACCCTTCGGGAACGACGTGGTGCCCGAGGTGTAGAGGTAGGTCAGGGCGTCGCGATCCTCCACGACGACCCGCGGGACGGAGTCGTCGTCGGCGGGCAGCGCGTCGAGCGTGCTCCAGGTGCGATCGGCCGGCTCGGCCTCGTAGGAGGCGCCCAGGCCCGGCGCGACGATCACGTCGACGACATCGGAGACCTTCGTGATCGCCTCGGACAGGCCGTTCACCAGCTGCGACTCGACGACGACCCCGCGCGAGCGGGAATGGCCCAGCACGTAGGCGACCTCCTCGGGCTTCCACCCCAGGTTCACCGGCACGCAGACCACACCCATCTTCGCGCAGGCGTAGTAGACGGCCAGGAACTCGGCGCTGTTGCCCGCGGCCAGCGCCAGCGCGTCACCGCGGGCGTAGCCGCGCGCGGCCAGCCCGTGCGCGAGCCGGTTCGCCCACGACTCGAGCTCGGCGTAGGTCCAACGGCGTCCGGAGTCCACGACGGCGATCCGGTCCGGTCGCGCCGCCGCGCTGCGGGTCAGTGTGTCCCCCACGTTGACCCGTTGGATCAGGTTCTCGTTCAGCTCCATTGCCGACTCCTGGATCAGTAGGACCGGGGCAGGCCCAGGGAGTGCTGGGCCACGTAGTTGAGGATCATCTCGCGGTTCACCGGCGCGATGCGGAGCAACCGGGCCAGACCCCAGTACGGGAGCAGGCCGTACTCGCTGGCGACGCCGTTGCCGCCGTGGGTCTGCATCGCCGCGTCGATCGCGGCCAGCGCAGCCTCGGCGGCGGCGTACTTCGCCATGTTCGACGCCTCGCCGGCGGGCTGCCCGCGGTCGTGGCACCAGGCGGCCTTCCGTGTCATCAGCGCGGCCAGCTCGGTCTCGATCTTCGCTTTGGCCAGCGGGTGCGAGACGCCCTGGTGCGCGCCGATCGGGGTGTCCCAGACCTTCCGGTCGTTCGCGTACGCCGAGGCCTGGTCCAGGGCGTAGCGGGCGATACCCACGCACAGCGCCGCCCCGGTGATCCGCTCCGGGTTGAGCCCGCGGAACACCTGCCGCAGGCCCTCGCCCTCCTGGCCGACCCTGTTCGCGTCCGGCACCCGGACCTCGTCGAAGTGCAGCGTGAACTGCTTCTCCGGGAGCATCACGTCCACCGGCAGCGGGCTCGTCACCAGGCCGGAGGCGTCGGTCGGGACCAGAAACAGCGACAGCCTGCCGTTGCCGTCGTCGTCGCGGCCGGTGCGGGCGACGACCAGCAGCGCCACCGCCTCGTCGACGCCGGAGATGTAGTACTTCGTGCCGCGCAGCACCCAGTCGTCACCGTCGCGGACGGCGGTGGTGGACAGCTTGTGGGTGTTCGACCCCGCGTCCGGCTCGGTGATCGCGAAGACGACCTTGGCGGTGCCGTCGGCCATGCTCGGCAGCCACTGCTCGCGCTGGGCGTCCGTGCCGAACTCGCCGATCACCTCGGCCGAGATGGCCGCCGAGACCAGCAGCAACAGGATCGGGGTGCCCTTCGCCGCGATCTCCTCACACACGATCGCGAGCTCGACCAGCCCGCCGCCCCCACCGCCGTACCTCTCGGCGACGTTGACGCCGAGGAAACCGGCGTCGCCGAGCGCGGACCACAGCTCGTGCTGCGGTTCGCGGTTGCGCGCGTGCTCGGCGTAGTACCCGCCGCCGAAGCCCGCCGCGATGGCGCCGACCGCGGCCCGCAGGTCACCCGCCTCGTCGGTCTCGGAGAAGTCCACCGGCGACCACATCCCGCTTCTGTTCCGGAGAGCGGGAACAACAGTGATTCCCGGTTCACTCGTGGCGCACACTACCGCGCGGCTGCCATGCTGAGAAGATGGTCACCGGAGTCCCGCGGGCACAGGCCGCCGACACCCCCCCGCGGCGGCGCCGCGACCCCGGTCGCCGCGAGCGGATCCTGACCGCCGCCGCCCGGCTCGCCGCGCACCGCGGCTTCCACACCGTCGGGATGGCCGACATCGGCGCGGAGGCCGGCATCGTCGGCTCCGGCATCTACCGTCACTTCGGCTCCAAGGACGCCATCCTGGTCGCCTTGCTGGACCGGGTGATGACCCGGCTCGAGGACGGTTCGCGGGATGTCCTGGCCCGCGCCGAGACGGATCAGGAGACGTTGTCGGCGCTGGTCAGGGACCACATCCGGGTGGCCATCGAGGACCGTAGCGTGCTCGCCGTCTACCACCGCGAGGTGCACACGCTGCCCGAGGAGGACCGACGCCGGCTGCGGCGCAGCCAGCGCCACTACGTGGAGGACTGGGTGCACGCGCTGGCCCCGCTGCGCCGCGACCTCTCCGACGGCGAGCTGCGCCTGGCCGTGCACACCGCGATCGGGGCGATCCAGTCCACGCTGTTCTACCGCAGCGGCCTCGCACCGGAGCGCCTCGGTGAGCTGCTCGACACCGCCGCGCACGCCTGCCTGGGCGTCGAACCGGCGATACCGCCGGTGCTCGCCGATGTGAATCACGGGTGACTCGACCCTTGCCGATGTGGCCCCCATCACGCCATGCTGCCGGTGCGGGGCGGTGCCGGAGCGAGGGAGCTGACGTGAGCGTGACCGAGCGCGAGACGACGACGGGGCGCGAGACTGTGGCAGCGGGGACGGGGCACGGGGGGACCGGCCTGCCGCACCACCCGCACGGCACCGCGCTGCCGGACGCGTCGGCGATCGACGTGGAGACGCTGCGCGGGCGGCGCGCGACGAACCGCTGGGAGCGCACGTCGGTCGGCGACGTGTTCGAGCGCCTGACCTGGGCCCGTCCCGACGAGCCGGTACTCACCGGGTGTCCCGGCGCCTACGGCGACGAGCGGTTCGCCGCCGTCACCCCCAAGCAGGCCGACGCGGTCGCGAACCGGCTCGCGCACGCACTCGCCGCCGCCGGTCTCCGGCCCGCCGACCGCGTCGTCCTGATCTGCGAGAACTCGGTCGAGGCGTTCCTGACCAAGATCGGGATCGCGAAGGCCGGGATGGTCGCGGTGCCGTTGAACCCGAACCTCGCCCCGGACGTCCTGTCGCACATCCTGCGCCTCACCGAGCCGGGCTTCGCGATCGTCGACGCCGAGCTGTGGCCGGGCGTCGAGTCCGCGTTCGCCGCGACCGGCACGGGCGTCGGCGCCACGATCACCGTCGGCGGTGGCCCGGTGCCCGGCAGCGTCTCGTTCGCCGACCTGCTCGACGGGCACCCGGACACCGAGCCGGACGTCGAGATCCACGGCGACGACATCTGGGAGCTGCTGTTCACCTCCGGCACCACGGCGATGCCCAAGGGCGTGATGATCTCGCACGGGAGCACGCACCTGGCCGGGATGAACTTCGCGCTCGCGCTCAGCCGCGGGCTGCGTCACGAGTGCGACCTGCGGGTCGCCACCTACCTGCCGATGATCTACCACATCGGCGATCAGCTGTTCCCGTTCGGCGCACTGCTGGCCGGCGGGTCGTTCGTGCTGGGCCGCGGCCCGGCGCCGGGGCCGGTCGCCGAGGCGATCTCCGGACATCGGGCGACCGCGTTGTGGGCCGGGTCGCCACAGTTCGTCACCGCCCTGACCGCCGAGCTGGAGGCCCGTCCCGAGCTCGACGTCGGCGCGTTGACGACGCTGGTCTACGGCTGGGGTGCCCTGTCCCCCGGCCTGCTCGACCGGCTCGACGCGAGGGCCGGGCACGAGATCGTCACGCTGGGTATCTTCGGCCAGACCGAGGCGATCGCCTGCTACCGGTTCTGGCCGACCCGCTGGCCGGACGTGCACCGCGCCACCGCGCCGTCGGTCAACTATGTCGGCGTGCCGAGCGGGCTGCTCGGCTCGGACGTCGTCGACGAGCTGGGCGAGCCGGTCCGCGGTGCTGCGGGCGAGGCCGTCTACCGCTCCCCGATCATGACCGCGGGGTACTACAAGGACGTCGCCTCGACCCGGGAGGCGTTCCGCGGCAGCTGGTTCCACTCCGGGGACTCCGCGCTGGTCGACGACCAGGGGCTGCGGATCATGGTCGACCGTTACAAGGACATCGTGAAGTCCGGCGGCGAGAACGTGTCCAGCATGCGGGTCGAGGCCGTACTGCACGAGCACCCCGCGGTGCTGCGCGCGGCCGTGATCGGGCTGGCGCACGAGCGCTGGGGCGAGGCCGTCACCGCGGTGGTGGTCCCGCGCGAGGGCGCCGCGCCCACCGCGGACGACGTGATCGCGTTCTGCAAGGGCCGGCTCGGCGGCTACGAGACGCCGAAGGCCGTCGTGTTCGCCGACGCGCTGCCGGAGACCGTGGGCGGGAAGGTGCTCAAGTACAAGCTGCGCGCCACGTACGCGGACCTCTACCGACGGGCCTGACCCGGCTCCACCCTCCCGGCCGCCGGTGCTCGTCTCCTGCCGCGGCGCGCCGTAGCGGCCGGTGCCCGCCGTTGAACCGTGATCGGGTTACCGTCGGTGACGGCGGGTGCGCGGCTGCTCCGCTCCGGCCGCCCGGGTTCCGGCGTGGCCGCCGGACAGCGGGGACGGTGACGTTTGCAGGGACCGACCGATCCGATGCGGCCCGTACCACCGGGGCGCCCCCGGGCCGGGTGGCCGGACCAGCGACGTCCCGAGCCCGGCGGTGACCGGCTGTCGCCGGGCCGGCCGCGCGACCGGGCCGGGCGGGCCAGCCGGGCCGGGCGGGCCGCGTTGGCCCTGATGTCGGTGGTGGTCCTGCTCGTCGCCGGCTACGCATGGACGGTCTACCGGCACCTGGACGGCGGGCTGGTCACCAGCGACGTGCTGACCGGGCCGCGCTCGGCGGACGGCGCGACCGACATCCTGCTGGTCGGGCTGGACAGCCGGACCGATGCCCAGGGCAACCCGCTGCCCCGCGACGTCCTCGACGCGCTCAACGCCGGCGACTCCGACGGCGAGTCCAACACCGACACGATGATCGTGCTCCGGGTCCCGGACGACTCCTCCCGCCCGACGACCGCGATGTCGATCCCGCGTGACTCCTACACCGAGATCCCGGGCTTCGGAAAGCACAAGATCAACTCTGCGTATCCCCGCGCCGCGGCGGACGCGCGGCGAGAGCTGACCGCGCAGGGGGTCGTCGAGCCGGAGCTGACGCGGCAGGCCGACCTGGCCGGGCGTCGCCTCCTGACCAGGACGATCGAGCAGCTCACCGGGGCCTCGATCGACCACTACGCCGAGGTCAACCTGGCCGGGTTCGCCGAGATCACCTCGGCCGTCGGCGGCGTCCCGGTCTGCCTGACCGCCCCGGTCGACGACCCGTACTCCGGGGCGCACTTCGCCGCGGGACCGCAGCGGCTGCAGGGAGCCCCGGCCCTGGCGTTCGTCCGGCAGCGCCACGGCCTGCCCCGCGGCGACCTGGACCGGGTGGTGCGCCAGCAGGCGTTCCTGGCCAGCCTCGCGCACCAGATGCTGTCCGCGGGCACGCTCGCCGACCCGGTCGCGCTGACCGGGCTGCTGGACACCGTCAGCCGCTACGTCGTGATCGACCAGGGCTGGGACCTGCTCGCGTTCGCCGCCCAGGCCCGGGGCCTGACCGGCGGGAACATCCAGTTCCGGACGATGCCCACCGGACGGTCCGACCTCTCGACGCCCTCGGACGGCGACGCGGTGCAGGTCGACCCCGCGCTGGTGCGGGCGTTCGTCGCCGGGCTCTCCACCCCGGCGCCGGAGCCCGCCGACACCGCAGACACCGAGCCCTCCGACCCCGATCGCGCCGACACCGGGCCCATCGACACCGAGCCCGTCGACCCCGGGAACGCCGTGCCGGACCCGGCCGCCGCACCCACGCCGTCCACCGCAACGGTGATCGTCGACGTCCGCAACGGCACCGGGCGCTCCGGCCTGGCCGCCGGCGTGCAGGACGTCCTCGACGACGACGGCCTGGTCCCGGGCAGCCTCGGCAACACGTCCGCGACCCGGGAGTCGGTCGTGCGGGCCGCCGACGACGCCACGGCGCGCCGGGTGGCCGCGGTGCTCGGCGGGCTGCCCGTCGAGACCGACCCCACCCTCGCCGACGGCTCCGTCACGGTGATCCTCGGCAGCGACTACACGGGTCCGACCGGGCCGGGCAGCTCGGCGCCGGGCGCCGACGATCCGGGCACCGGCGGCCCGGGCACATCAGGGACGGGTGCCACCATCCCCGGTGACGACGCCGCGGGAGCCCCACCGGCCCCGCCGGTGATCACCGCCGACGGCGTGCCCTGCGTCTCCTGAACAGCGGCGAAGCCCCGTTCTCCCGCTGCTCGACATCGGAAATCCCGCCTGGCCGAGCGGTAGGCTGCGCGACATGCTGACGCGGCTCGAGGTCCGGGGGTTCAAGAACCTGCTGGACACCCACGCCGAGTTCGGACCGTTCACCTGCATCGCGGGCGCAAACGGGATCGGCAAGTCCAATGTGTTCGACGCGATCGAGTTCCTGTCCTATCTGGCAACAGACACCCTGGTAGAGGCTGCGCAACAGGTACGGGGTCCGAACGGTCCGCGCTCCGGATCCGAGCCACCCCGAGGTGACGTCCGGGACCTGTTCTGGGACGGGTATCGGGATCACGAACGCCGGATCGATCTCGCGGTCGAGATGCTCGTCCCACGAGAGGTCGAGGACGACCTCGGCGCACCCGCTCCCGCCACGACCACATTCCTGCGTTACGAACTGACTCTCGGCTACGAGACCCCGGCCGGCGAAGGCCGGATAGGCCGCCCGAGCCTGCTCCGGGAGGAGCTCCGGCAGATCAATCGCGGGGAGGCGACACGACACCTCCGGTTCCCGCACAACGCCCAGACTTTCCGGACCTCGGTCGTCACCGGAACCCGCCGCGGCGGGCCGTACCTCGAAACAGCCTCCCGCGACGACGGAACAGTGATCAACGTTCACGGCGACGGCGGCAGCAGGGGACCTCCACAACCGCGGGCAGACGCGCGCAGCGGACGGACCGTCCTGTCGACCGTCACGACGAACGACTACCCGACGATTCTGGCCGCGAAGCGCGAGATGCAGAGCTGGCGGCGGTTCGCGTTGGAGCCCTCGGCTCTCCGCGCCCCGAACAGCCTCAGCGATCCCCGCTCCCTCGGGCACAACGGACAGCACCTCGCCGCCGCCCTCTATCGGATCGCCCATGACAACACGGTCGACGGAGATCCGGACCCCGCGGCACTGATGTCGCGGGTGGCCGGACGCCTCTCTGACCTGACCGGTGTGCGGGTCGATGACCTGACCGTCGACCTGGATAAGGCACGAGAGGTGTTCACCCTGTTCCTGCTGGAGCGTGGTGGCCTAGTGGTGGCCTCCGGCTGCCGGCCCGCGCGCTCTCGGAGGGCACCCTTCGTTTCCTGGCTCTCTGCGTACTGCTCGAGGATCCGGAATTCACCGGATTGCTGTGCATGGAGGAGCCGGAGAACGGGATTCACCCGGCGAACCTGCCGGCCGTCATGGAGCTCATCCGCGACCTCGCCGTCGATCCGTCGCACGCGCCCGGTGACACGAACCCCTTCCGGCAGATCATCATCAACACTCATGCGCCGGGCGTCGTGCAGCTCTGCGACCCGGCCGACCTGTTGCTCGCCGATCTCACACCACAACGCACTCCGGATGGGCAGGCCGTCCGGGCACTCGCGCTCCTACCCTTCCGCGACTCGTGGCGTGCGGACGACACATCGCGGTCCTTCGGGGAGGCCGACGTCATCGCCTATCTGGCGCCTCCGTCCGGGGCGCAGCTGCGTCTTCCACTGGACATCGCCGGATGACTGCCGGACCTCGGTCCGGCCTGTTCGTCGCCGAGGGCACCTCGGACCTGCCACTCGCCGAACTCGTCGAGTCCCTCTTCCTCGCGCACGGGGCGACGGTGACCTCGACCAGGCCCGATTTCTCCCTGCTCCAACGAAGTGGAGCGGGTGGCCGATCCGAAGACGTTGCTCCACGACTCCATCCTGGAGACCGCGAACGTGACAGGCCGCAAGCGTCAGCAGTTGGCCGGACGGTTCTCCCAGAGCCGTCGCCAGCTGTTGGAACGCCTCGACTCTGATGGACCTGTCGCTTCTCTGGATAGCTGGCAGCACGTGGTCACCTCCGTGAAGGAGGTCGTGGCGGGCTGGGCCACGACCACCGCCCCCTGACCCTGTGGCCCGCTCCGTTTGACAGCGGCAGCCGGGGTCTGTTGGCTGGGTACCGTGATCGCCCTCCCGCTGACGCGTCGTCGTCACGTCGATCACCAGCTCGTCACCAGCTGCGCCTGTCACTGACCAGGCACGCAGGGCGCGACGCGGACGCCCGAGGGCGTCCGCCGCCCGGGCCGCCACCACCGTCCAGACGGTCGGAAACTCACCGGCCCGACCCAGATTCCGTTCCGAGGAGCACACCCGTGTCCGACATCACCGAACCGCTGAAGTTCGCCTACTGGGTGCCCAACGTCAGCGGCGGGCTGGTCACCAGCACGATCGAGCAGCGCACCGACTGGGGCTTCGACTACAACGTCAAGCTCGCCCGGACCGCTGAGAACAACGGCTTCGAGTACGCGCTGAGCCAGATCCGCTACATGGCCAGCTACGGCGCCGACCACCAGCACGAGGCCACCAGCTTCTCGCTCGCGCTCGGCATGGCCACCGAGCGCCTGAAGCTGATCGCCGCCGTGCACCCGGGCCTGTGGCAGCCGGCCGTGCTGGCCAAGTGGCTCGCCACCGCCGATCACCTGACGGGCGGCCGGATCGCGGTCAACGTCGTGTCCGGTTGGCTCAAGGACGAGTTCACCGCCATGGGCGAGCCGTGGCTCGAGCACGACGAGCGCTACCGCCGCACCGCGGAGTTCATCCGGGTGCTGCGCGAGATCTGGACCGCCGGTGAGGGCGGCGCCGAGTTCGCCGGCGACTTCTACCGGGTGCACGGCTTCGACCTCAAGCCCCGCCCGGTCGACGTCCCCGGCCGCCCACACCCGGAGATCTTCCAGGGCGGCAACTCCACCGCCGCCCGCCACAACGGCGGCACCGTCTCGGACTGGTACTTCTCCAACGGCAAGGACTACGACGGCTTCACCGAACAGGTCGAGGAGGTCCTCGGCCACGCGAAGACCGCCGACCGTCTGCAGCCGGTCCGGTTCGGCCTGAACGGCTTCATGATCGCCCGCGACTCCGAGTCCGAGGCCCGGGACACCCTGCGCGAGATCATCGAGAAGGCCAACAAGCCGGCCGTCGAGGGCTTCCGGAGCGCCGTGCAGCAGGCCGGCAGCTCCACCGGCGACAAGCGCGGCATGTGGGCGGACTCGTCGTTCTCCGACCTCGTCCAGTACAACGACGGCTTCAAGACCCAGCTGATCGGCACCCCGGAGCAGATCGCCGACCGCGCGATCTCCTACAAGCGCCTCGGCGCGAACCTGCTGCTCCTGGGCTTCCTGCACTTCCAGGAGGAGGTCGAGTACTTCGGCGCCAAGGTCCTCCCGATCATCCGGGAGAAGGAGGCCGAGCTCGCCGAGCGTGAGCCGCAGCTCGCCCGGGGCTGAGCAAGGCCGACACCGGCGCTGCACCCCGCCGACGGGGCGCGGCGCCGTCGGGTCAGGGCGCGCCGAGGGCGGGGTCGGCTTTGAGCCCCACCCCGGACAGTCCCAGCCGACGGGCCTCCGTCATCAGCATCGCCAGCGTCGTCGCTGCCTCGGCGTAGCCCGTCCCGTGCGGCGGGCGGACGTTGGACAGGCAGTTGCGCTCGGAGTCCCGCCGCCCGCGCCGCGCGTCGTAGGTGAAGTACAGACCGAGCGAGTCGGTGGAGCTCATCCCCGGCCGCTCCCCCACCAGGACGACCACGCTGCGCGCCCCGACGGCCGTCGCGATCTCGTCGCCCAGGGCCACCCGCGCCTGCGACGCCAGGACGACCGGCGCCACCCGCCACCCGTCGAGACGGGCCAGGATCTCGCGCAGCATCGGCACCGCATGCGTCTGCACCGCGAGCGGGGACAGCCCGTCGGCGACGACGAGCACGACGTCGTAGTCCCCCCGCTGCAGCGCCGCGTCGTCGGCGAGCAGCCGGCCGAGGTCGGGCCGGCGCAGGTACTCCGAGCGGCTCGGGGCGGCGCTGGCCGCGTGCGAGGCCGGCACCCCCAGCTCCCCGATCCGGCCGAGGAGGTCCTCGGCGTCGAGCGGCGAGTGCACGGCGTCGCGGGCGGCGGCATGCGCCGCCCGTAGCTCCAGCAGCCGCGCGGTGGGCAGCGCGTCGCCCGCCCGACCGAGCGCGACGCGGGCCCGGGTCGAGGCGCGCAACGCCTCCAGCGGGTCGCCTCCGGTCCCGGCCGCCGCGTCCGCGTTCGGGCCGGTCGTGCGGGCGGGATCGGCCGCGCTCACCGCACACCTGCCGTCAGCGCGCGCATCGTCGCCGAGTCCAGCGCCGGTTCCCGCACCCGGCCGTCGGTGCTCAACAGCTCCATCCGCTCCAGCCAGCCGGCGAACTCCGGCGCCGGGCGCAGGCCGAGTGCCGCCCGGGCGTAGAGCGCGTCGTGGAACGAGAGCGACTGGTAGTGCAGCATCACGTCGTCGCCGCCGGGCACGCAGATGACGAACGAGCAGCCGGCCACCCCGAGCAGCGTGAGCAGGGTGTCGGTGTCGTCGGCGTCGGCCTCGGCGTGGTTGGTGTAGCAGACGTCGACGCCCATCGGGACGCCGAGCAGCGAGCCGCAGAGGTTGTCCTCCAGCCCGGCCCGGGTGATCTGCTTGCCGTCGTAGAGGTACTCCGGTCCGATGAACCCGACGACGGTGTTGACCAGCAACGGGTCGAACGCCCGCGCGACGGCGTAGGCGCGCGCCTCGAGGGTCTGCTGGTCGATTCCGTGGTGGGCGTCGGAGGACAGCGCGCTGCCCTGCCCGGTCTCGAAGTACATGCAGTTCGTCCCGACGGTGCCGCGGCCCAGCGACAGCGCCGCCTCGTGCGCCTCGCGCAGGATGGCGAGGGTGACCCCGAAGCCCTCGTTCGCCGCCTGGGTCCCTGCGACGGACTGGAACACCAGGTCCACCGGCGCGCCGCGTTCCATGATCTCGATCGACGTCGTGACGTGCGCGAGCACGCAGCTCTGGGTGGGGATCTCGTAGCGGGTGCGGACCTCCTCGACCAGGTGCAGCAGGTCGGTCGTGCGGGCCGGTGAGTCGGTGGCCGGGTTGATCCCGATGACGGCGTCGCCGCAGCCGAGCATCAGGCCGTCGACGATCGAGGCGGTGACACCCGCCGGGTCGTCGGTCGGGTGGTTGGGCTGCAGCCGGGTGGCCAGCGTGCCCGGCAGGCCCAGCGTGGAGCGGAACGCGGTGACGACCGGGGTCCGGCGGGCCACCGAGACCAGGTCCTGGATCCGCATCAGCTTCGACACCGCCGCCACCATCTCCGGGGTCAGGCCCGGCGCCAGCGCGGTGGTGTCGGTGTCCGGACGGAGCAGGTGGTCGCGCAGGCCGCCGACGGTCAGCGACGCGATCGGGGCGAACGCGGCAGCGTCGTGCGAGTCGACGATCAGGCGGGTGACCTCGTCGGTCTCATAAGGCACCACGAGCTCGTCGAGGAACGTGGTCAGCGGCAGGTCCGCGAGCACGGTCTGGGCGGTGACGCGTTCGCCCTCCGACCCGGCCGCGATGCCGGCCAGCACGTCCCCGGACCGCCCCGGGGTGGCCGCGGCGAGCAGGGCGGCCAGGTCCGCGAACTCGTGGGTGTGCCCGCCGAGGGATCCGCGACGGCGTGTCATCGCAGGTCCTCCTCCGCCGCGGACAGCGCGGTGAACTCCTCGTCCGGGGCCCGGGCGACGAGGTGGTGTCGTGAGTAGATCGCGAAGTAGGCCATGAACAGCGCGAACGCCCCGAGCGCGCAGAGCGCGGCCACGGTGTCCACCAGGAACGTGGCGATCACCGCTATCACGGCCACCACCAGCGCGAACCCGGTGGTCGCGACACCGCCGGGCGTCCGGTACGGGCGCGGCATGTCCGGCTCCCGGCTGCGCAGCACGATGTGGCTGACCATCATCAGCACGTACGACAGCGCCGCGCCGAACACGGCCATGTTCAGCAGCACGTCGCCCTGCCCGGTCAGCGACAGCCCGAAGCCGATCACGCCGGGCACGATCAGCGCCAGCGTCGGTGCCTTGCGTCGGTTGGTCACCGACAGCACCCGGGGCAGGTAGCCGGCCCGGGACAGCGCGAACGTCTGCCGGGAGTAGGCGTAGATGATCGAGAAGAAGCTGGCCACGAGCCCGGCCAGCCCGATGTAGTTCACGACGATCGCCAGCGGCGCGTCGCCCAGTGCCTCGACCAGGGGGTTACCCGACCCGGACAGGGCCTGCGCCCCCAGCGCGCCGGTGGCCAGCACCAGCACCCCGGCGCCGGTCACCAGCAACACCAGCATGGCGACCACGATCGCCTTCGGGACGTTGCGCTCGGGCTCGCGCGCCTCCTCCGCGGCGAGCGGGACGCCCTCGACGGCGAGGAAGAACCAGATCGCGAACGGCACCGCGGACCAGATCCCGATCATCCCGAACGGCAGGAACGCCGAGGCACCCGCGGCGTCGGTGACCGGGATGTCGACCAGGTTCGCCGGGTCGAAGCGCGGGATCGCCCCGATCGCGAACACCACCAGCCCGACCATCGCGATGCCGGTCACCACGAACATCACCTTGAGCGCCTCGCCGGCCCCGGACAGGTGGATGCCGATGAACACCGCATACGCGGCGAGATAGACCCACCAGCCGTCGGTGATCCCGAACAGGCCCAGCGACTCCACGTAGGCGCCGATGAACGTGGCGATCGCGGCCGGGGCGATCGCGTACTCGATCAGGATCGCGGTGCCGGTGGCGAACCCGCCCCACGGGCCCAGCGCGCGGCGGGCGAACGTGTAGCCGCCGCCGGCCGTCGGGAGAGCCGAGGAGAGCTCGGCCATCCCCAGCACCATCGCCAGATACATCGCGGCGATCACCACACCGGCGATCAGCAGGCCGCCGAAGCCGCCCTGCCCCAGGCCGAAGTTCCAGCCGGAGTAGTCGCCGGAGATCACGTAGCTGACGCCGAGCCCGGCCAGCAGCACCCAGCCGGCCGCGCCGGTCCTGAGCTGTCGCCGGGACAGGTAGTCGCTCGTGGCGTCGTCGGACGGGGTGGACACGGTGCACCTCCGAGGGGCCTGCCGGGCGCGGGACGCCGGCGGAGACGTCAGTGTGCCCCCGTTCGGGGTCGGTGATGTTGCTCCATGATGTCGAACTTCGCCCGACCTGACCGGACAACTCGGCCCGCCGTCCCACCGGCCGACCCCGGGTTGACTTATCCCGGATCGATCCGAAAACTGAGGTCGTGTTGTTCTGCGTGCTCACCCGTCGACGTCATGTCGACCTTTCCCGCGTGAACTCGTCCAGCTGTCGCTGATCCTCGCCCGCGCCGTCTGCGGCGCGCCGTCCTGAGCATCTACCAGCTCAGAGCCATGGCCGACGGCCCGCGCCGTCCGGCTCACTCCATTTCCGCACATCGCATCCACCTGTTCCGCACGCATTTTCGCGTATCGGCGAACAGGCGATCCCTGCTGCCCGGAAGATCGACTCGAACCACGGAAGAGGAATCGTGACCACGACCGACAACCGCCCTGCCACCACCCCCGGCTGGGCCGCGCAGCCGGCTCCGCGCACCGAGGCCGAGTGGCTGGCCCGGGCCCGCCAGGTGCGCGAGGTGCTCGCCGCCGACGCGGCGGCCCGGGACCGGGCCGCCGCCACGCCCTACGACGAGGTCGCGCTGCTCAAGTCCTCCGGCCTGGTCACCCTGCTCGGCCCGGCCGAGCACGGCGGAGCGGGCCAGGAGTGGCCCACCGCCTACCGCGTCGTACGGGAGGTCGCCGCCGGCGACGGCTCGATCGGGCAGCTGCTCGGCTACCACTACCTGTGGTTCTGGGCCGCCCGCCTGGTCGGCACGCCTGCGCAGATCGAGGCCGTCGAGGCGGATGCGACCCGCAACCAGTGGTTCTTCGGCGGCGCGGTGAACCCGCGCGACGCCGACGTCACCATCCGCGACACCGGAGACGCGATCGTCTACAACGGTGCCAAGACGTTCTCCACCGGAAGCAAGGTCTCCGACGTGACCGTGCTCGAGGGCGTCCTCGAGGGCACCGAGACGCACATCTTCGCGATCGTGCCGAGTGCCCAGGAGGGCATCACGTTCGGAGACGACTGGGACAACATCGGCCAGCGGCTCACCGAGAGCGGCGGCGTCACGATCACCGACGTCAGCGTGCCGTGGGAGGCGGCGGCCGGGTTCGTGGACAAGACGTTCCAGCCGCGGGTCTACAACACGCTCAACGTGCCGACGATCCAGCTCGTGTTCGTCAGCTTCTACCTGGGCATCGCCCGCGGAGCTCTGGAGACCGCGGCCGAGTACACCCGCACCAGGACCCGTCCGTGGCTGCACGGCGGGCAGGAACGCGCCGTCGACGAGCCCTATCAGCTCGACCTCTACGGCGACTACCAGTCCAAGCTCTGGGCCGTCGAGGCGCTGGCCGATCAGGTCGCGCAGGAGGCACTGGCGATCCACCACGACGCCTGGAACGTGACCGCGCAGCAGCGTGGCGAGCACGAGGTGCGGGTGGCCGCGGTGAAGGCCCGCGCCACCGAGGTCGCCCTGGAGATCACCAGCGGGATCTTCGAGGGGCTCGGCGCCCGGGCCACCCAGGCCGCCCTCGGGTTCGACCGCTTCTGGCGCAACGTGCGCACGCACACGCTGCACGACCCGGTTGCCTACAAGCGTCGGGAGGTCGGGGCGTTCCTGCTCCGCGACGAGCTGCCCGAGCCCACCTGGTACTCCTGAGCAGGGTCGGACGAGCGCCCCGGTCGCCCCGGCATGGGCGGCCGGGCCGTCTCGTCCCGGTGCGCGGGTGAGAGTGACCTCAGGGTCGTGAACCGGGCCGGCGACCGCCGTCGTGTCACTCTCACCCGTGATCGAGCGCGGCCCGCAGCTCGTCGGCGTGCGCGTGCGCCCAGGCGGCGAACGTCGTCCCGGGACGCCCGGTGATGTCCTCGACCAGGCGGTTCGGAGCGGGCTCGTGCTCGGCCAGGTACGGCAGGACGTTGCCGACGTACCACTCCGCGGTCCCGCCCATGCTCGGCCGCAGCGCCTGCACCGTCTCCTCCGGCGTGGCACGCACGAACTCGATCGGCCGTCCGGTCGCCTCGCTCAGCGCGCGCACCATCTGGCGCCGGCTCACCGGCTCCGGTCCGGTGAGCGGGTAGGCCCGGCCGGCGTGCCGGCCGGGCCCGTGTTCGCTCCGCGAGCTCCGGCCGGGCCCATGCTCGCTCCGCGAGCTCCGCTCGGGCCCATGCTCGCTCCGCGAGCTCCGCTCGGCGAGCAGCGCGACGGCCGCGACCTCGGCGATGTCGTCCATCGCGGTCGGGGTGCTCGCGCCGTCCGGCCAGGGCTCGCGCACCGCGCCGGACGCCCGGATCTGCGGCAGCCATGTCCGGACGTTCTCCACGAAGTCGGCCGGCCACAGGTGGGTCCAGGCGGGACCACTGGCCTCCACCGCACCGGACACCGACCCCCACCAGCTCTCCGGTTCCCCGGACAGGTCGACGACGTGGCGGACGCCGGACTCGCGCGCGAGCGCCATCACGTCCTCGACGGTGTCCGGGGTCGGCGCCAGGTAGAGGCTCTGCACTCCGGCGAACGCCGCGGGCAGGGAGTCCGGGCGGCGCAGAGAGCCGCGCACGGCCTCGACCCCGTCCGGCAGCGCGGCACGTTCCGGGTCCACGGTCAGCGCTCGCACGTCGGTCGCGCCGCGGGCGAGCAGGTGATCCACCACCATTCGCCCGATGTTCCCGGTCGCACCTGTCACCAGCACGGTCATTCCGCATCGCCCCCCCGAAGATCGGGCGCGACGCTAGATGCTCCGCCCCGGACGTGCACCCGGACTCCCGCCCAGGCAGCGGGTGAGCGTGACACCACGGTCGCGAACCGGGCCCCCGACCGCCCTGATGTCACGTTCACCCCGTCCATGGCAGGACCGGGGCCGAACGGGACGGGAGGTTGCTCAGCCGACCCGCACCCGGTCCCGGTGCTCCGGGGCATCCCGGCCGGGGGCGGCTCCGGCGGCCGCATCCGCGGGAGGAAGCGTCCGGTGCGCTGCAGGTAGTCGCTGTACTCCTGTCCCAGGGCACGGCCCAGGCTCGGCTCGTAGACCGCGCGCGCCTGGATCTGCACCGCGACCAGGATGAGCACTCCTGCCAGCACGCCGATCAGCGTCGGGGACATGGCCAGCATCCCGGCACAGCCGACGATCAGACCGGTCAGGCCGGGGTTGCGCACCCACCGGTAGAGCCCGCGGGTGGCCAGCACCGGACGCGGCCGGTCGGGGTCGTCGCCCGGCACGGCGGCGCGGCGGCGCCACCGCGAGCCCAGCTGCAGCTGCGCGAGCGCGACCACCGCGAACCCGAGCAGGAGCACCCCCGCCCCGACGACGGCGACGCTCGGCGTGGACAGCAGCGCTATCGGCTGCAGCACGTCCAGGGCTACCAGCAACGGCGCGGCGAAACCGAGCACGGCAGCCAGGACGAACAGCGCCCGCGCCCACCAGGCCGGCGAGCCGGGGGTGCGCGGAACGATGAGCGTGCGCGGGCGCCGCAGGGAGCGCGTGCGCCGCCAGACCGACATCAGGGTGGCGAGGGCGACCAGGCCCAGGACCAGTGAGACCCAGCCGGTCAGGTGGTGGTCGAGCAGCGCGGAGAACGTCGTCCAGGCCTGCGGGCCGCCGAGCTGCCTGATCGCGTCGACGCCCAACCAGAGACCGAAGATCACGAACAGCGTCGCCGCACCGACGGCGATCACCCGTTCCGGCAGGCGGCGGCCGAGCTGACGCCCGACCGCGATCGCCAGCGCGTCGGCGACCACCATGCCGACGGTCGAGCCGAGCCAGACGCCGAACCAGCCGTGCCCGGTGGCCAGGGTGATCGTGGCCAGCATCGTCTTGTCGCCGAGCTCGGCGAGGAAGAACGCGACCGACACGGCGATGACGGCCGAGCCGCCCGCCTTCTGCGCCTTGGCCTCCTCGTCGTCGGAGAGCGAGTCGCCGCGCAGCGTCCAGGCGCCGAAGCCGAGGAACGCGACGGCCGCGACCAGGGAGATCCATCCGGTGGGGATCGCCGCACCGAGCCCGTAGCCGACGGCCACCGAGACCAGGTGGACCACCGAGGTGGCGATCGTGATGCCGATCAGCACCGGCAACGCCCGGTACCGCGTGGCGAACGTCATCGCCATGAGCTGCGACTTGTCGCCCAGTTCGGCCACGAAGATCACGCCGAAACTGATCGCGAACGCGGCGAGGAACCCGTCCATGTCCACCCCTCGATCCTGACCGGACCGAGGAGGGACGAACGACCTCGATCCGGTGCGTACCAGATCGAAGGTCTCGCTCGCCTGGTGGTGGCAGGCCGCGCGGCCGGGCAGCGTTGAAGCCGCCAGTATGTCGACCGCAGCGTTGGGAGCTACTCCCCTTCGCTTACGTGACCGACGATACCTCACCGATCCACTCCTGCTCGACTCCTTCGACCGGCCGGAACCGAAGGTGTGAGGGGCCTCACGGGTCGGCGTCCTGCTGGCTTCGCGCGCCGTCCGGGGCATACGTTCGCCTCAGTTGAACTGATTGATCGAGGAGGATCTCCATGCCCGAGGCCGTCGTCGTGGACGCCGTGCGTACCCCCATCGGGAAGCGGAAGGGGTCGCTGTCCGACGTCCATCCGGCCGACCTCTCGGCCGCGGTACTGATCGCGCTGGCACAGCGCACCGGCCTCGACCCGAACCTGGTCGACGACGTCATCTGGGGCTGTGTGAATCAGGTCGGCGACCAGGCCGCGCAGATCGGGCGCTACGCCGTGCTCGCGGCGGGCTGGCCGGAGACGGTTCCCGGCGTGACGATCAACCGGGCGTGCGGGTCCAGCCAGAGCTCGTTCGACTTCGCCGCCGGCATGGTGATGGCCGGGCAGTACGACGTCGTCGTGGCCGGTGGCGTGGAGTCGATGACCCGGGTGCCGCTGGGGGCGGGGCGCGATCTGGGGCGCCCGTTCGGCCCGCTGGTGCGCGAGCGCTACGCCGCGGACCTGACCTCGGGCGAGTTCCCGAACTCCGACTTCAACCAGGGCGTCGGCGCGGAGCGGATCGCCAAGGACTGGGGCCTGTCTCGCACCCGCCTGGACGAGTACGCCTCCCGCTCGCACGAGCTCGCCGCCGCCGCGATCGACAACGGAGCGTTCGACGGCCAGCTGGCGGCGGTGCCCGGCGCTCCCGGCTTCACCGCCGACGAGGGGCTGCGCCGCGGAACCACCCCGGAGACCCTGGCGAAGCTCAAGCCCTCGTTCACCGAGGACGGGGTGATCCACGCCGGGAACAGCTCGCAGATCTCCGACGGCGCGTCCGCCGTCCTGGTCATGACGCCGGAGCGGGCGAAGGAGCTGGGCATGACGCCGATCGCGCGCTACCACTCCGGCGCGGTCTCCGGCGCGGATCCGCTGCGGATGCTGACCGGCCCGATCCCGGCCACCCAGAAGGCGCTCAAGCGCTCCGGGCTCTCGATCGGCGACATCGGCGCGCTCGAGGTCAACGAGGCGTTCGCGCCCGTCCCGCTGGCCTGGCAGGCCGAGCTGGGCGCCGAGACCGAGCGGATGAACCCGCTCGGCGGCGCGATCGCGGTCGGGCACCCGCTGGGCGGCTCCGGCACGATCCTGCTCACCCGGCTGGTGCACCACATGCGCGACCGCGACATCCGCTACGGACTGCAGACGATGTGCGAGGTGCGGCAGAACAGGTTCCCCAGGCCGGGTAGGGCCGGGACGCGGACGTGAGACGCGGACCACGACGGGCACGGCGAATGGCGAACTGATTCCCAGGACGGTCACAGGGTCGTCTCAGGGTCACGGCGGACAGTGATCGGTATGCAGCAGGACGGGCACCGATCTGACACAGGCGACGGTGAGACCTCCACCGGTGACGCGCACGTCGAACCCGGTGGCTCCACACGTCCTGCTCACGAGCAGGAGGTAGCAGCCATGGGTCCGACCGACACCGACGCCCGCGAGCAGGGGGCTCCCTCGCCGTACGGGCAGCCGGCCGGGCAGCAGCCGCCCGCCGGCGCGTGGGGGCACGGCGGCGGACCCACCCAGACGTTCCCGCCCTACGGCGGCTCCGGCGCTCCCCCGACCTCGACCTACCCGCCGTTCGGCGTCGGGTCCACCCCGCCCCCGCGCCGTCCACGGCGGGCGATGACCGGCATCGTGGCCGCGGCGCTGGCCGCGGGCCTGGTCGGCGGCGGGGTCGGTTTCGGCGGCGCCTACGCGCTGATGGACGCCTCGGGCGGCGGCTCGTCATCGCTGACCAGCGCGTCCAGCCCGGCGGAGCCGAGCACGCCCGCCGAGGGCACCATCGCCGGTGCGGCCGCGAAGGCCATGCCGAGCACGGTCGACATCCAGGTCCGCACCGCGCAGGGCACCGCCGAGGGCAGCGGCATCATCCTCACCGCCGACGGCGAGGTGCTGACCAACAACCACGTCGTCTCCGCAGCCCAGGGCGGATCGGCACAGGGTGGGCAGATCTCGGTGACGTTGGCCGACGGCTCGTCGCACACCGCCACGGTGGTCGGTACCTCGCCCAGCTACGACCTCGCCGTGATCAAGCTGCAGAACGTCTCCGGGCTCACCGCGGCCACCCTCGGACAGTCCTCGGAGGTGAGCGTCGGTGAGCAGGTCGTCGCGATCGGTTCGCCGCAGGGCCTGTCCGGCACCGTCACCGCCGGTATCGTCAGCGCGCAGAACCGGACCGTCACCGCCGGCGGGGACGGCGGGGCCCCGGTCGTCTACAACGGCCTGCAGACCGACGCCCCGATCAACCAGGGAAACTCCGGCGGACCGCTGGTGAACCTGGCCGGGCAGGTCGTCGGCATCAACTCCGCGATCGCGACGACCGGCCAGGACGCCGGCAGCATCGGCCTCGGCTTCGCGATCCCGGTCGACCAGGCCCGCCGGATCGCCCAGGAGCTGATGACGGACGGGACCGCGACCAAGCCCCAGCTCGGCGTGCAGGGCGCCGTGTCCAGCTCGGCGACCGGTGCCGCGACCGAGCAGACCGGCGGCGCCCCGATCTCCAAGGTGCAGCCCGGTTCGGCCGCGGAGAAGGCCGGGCTCAAGGCCGGCGACGTGGTGACCAAGGTCGGCGACACCCCGGTCAGCGACTTCACCGACCTGGTCGCCCGGATCGGCACCTACGCCCCCGGCGAGAACGTGACGCTCACCGTCACCAATGGCGGCAACACCCGCACCGTTCCGGTCACCCTGGGCAGCATCCCGGACACGGCCGCCACCACCAGCGGCGGCACCCCTCAGGGCGCCACCCCCGAGGGCGGCAGCGGTTCGGGCGAAGGTGGGGCCAGCCCGTTCGGCGTCGACCCGTTCGGCCAGGGGAGCCCGCTCGGCGGTAACTGAGCCCTCTCCCGGCCCCCCACACCGCCGGCCGGATGCGACAACCCCTCCGTCGCGTCCGGCCGGTTCCCTCGCTGCGGTGGACACGCACCGGACGGCCGCTCACGCTGTCGCGGTAGGAAAACGTCCGCGATACCGGCGACGGCGCGGGCGCACCTCATCGGGGAGGGGACGGCCATGACGCGGTCGGAGGACACGGGCACCGGGAAGCGACGCGGGATCGGACTGGCGACGACGGTCGCGGCGGCCGGGGGCCTGCTGTTCGGCTACGACACCGGGGTGATCAGCGGGGCGCTGCTGTTCATCAAGCCGGAGTTCGGGCTCGGCGACGCCGGGCAGCAGGTGCTGGTGTCCGGGCTGCTGGCGGGGGCACTGGTCGGCGCCCTGGCCGGCGGCGCGATCTCGGACTCGCTGGGCCGCAAGAAGACCCTGCTCGGCGTCGCGGCGGTGTTCCTGCTCGGGGCGCTGCTGTCCGGTCTCGCGCCCGGGCTGACGACGCTGGTCGTCGCCCGGGTGGTTCTCGGCCTGTCGATCGGCGTGTCCTCGGTCTGCGTGCCGCTCTACATCGCCGAGATGGCGCCGAAGGAACGGCGCGGGCGTCTGGTCTCGATGAACCAGTTCCTGATCACCGTCGGGATCCTGCTGTCCTACCTGGTGAACTACGCGTTCGCGCCGATCGCGGGCTGGCGCTGGATGCTCGCGCTCGCCGCCGTCCCGGCGCTGGCGATGCTGATCGGGCTCGTCGGGGCGAGCGAGTCGCCGCGCTGGCTGGTGCTGCGCGGCCGCGCCGACGAGGCCCTCGAGGTGCTGCGGGGCAGCCGGACAGCCGACGAGGCCCGCGCCGAGATCGACGAGATCCGGGGCACCGCCCGCGAGGAGCGGCGCTGGAGCTGGGCGGACCTGCGCCGCCCGCAGCTGCGCCCGGCGCTGATGCTGGGCATCGGCGTCGCCGCGGTGAACCAGCTGGTCGGGGTGAACGCCGTCATCTACTACGCGCCGACGATCCTGCAGGGCGTGTTCGGCAGCGACGCCGCCGCGATCCTGGCCACCGTCGGGATCGGGATCGTGAACGCCCTGGTCACGTTCGTGGCGCTGTCGCGGATCGACTCCTGGGGGCGGCGCCCGCTGCTGCTCGGCGGCCTGGTCGCGGTGATCGGCTCCCTGGTCGCGCTCGTGGTGCTGTTCCTGCTGCCCAGCCAGGCCGGCGTGGTCGGGATCCTGATCGTGGTGGCGCTGTGCGTCTACATCGCCGCGTTCGCTGCCAGCCTGGGCATCGGGATCTGGCTGGTGAACTCCGAGGTGTTCCCGACCGGGGTGCGCGGCAAGGCCGGCTCGCTCGGCGCCACCACGCACTGGGGCCTGGACCTGGTGATCGCGTCCACCACGCTGACCCTGATCACGAACCTGGGTGAGTCCGGGCTGTTCGCGATCTTCGCGGTGATCGGCGTGGCCGGGTTCGTCTTCCTGTACCGGCTGATGCCCGAGACCAAGGGAAAGAGCCTGGAGCAGGTCGACGCCGAGCTGCAGGCGCGGGCCGGGAGGGCCTAAACCGGCCGTGCGCGGAAACCGCTGCCGGGACGACGATATCCGCGCACGACCCCCCGTGGTCGCGCCACCGTGATCGACGCCGCCACCGACGCCGGCGCCGATCAGGACCCGCGGGCCCGGCAGCCACACCGGCGCCGATCAGGACGCGCGGGCCTCACCGGCGTCGGCGTCGGAGAGGACCGGGAGCAGGTGCCCGAGGTCGGTGAGCCAGCCGCGCAGCACCCGGTGCAGTGCCTCCGCCCCGACCGGCTCGCCGGGCTCGGCCCAGGTGCAGGGGTAGAGCACGAAGGCGTCGTTCTGCGGTCCGCCCAGCCCGCCGTGTGACCCGACGTGCGGCTCGAACGGCGACGCGTCCTCGCGGACCGGGTCGTAGCGGCTGTTCACCATGATGTCGGCGCAGTGCGCGAAGCCGTCCACCCGCGCGACGAGCGCGGCCGCGTGCGGGCCGTAGGGCTCGAGCGGGTCCTCGCCGGTGACGACGCCGTCGGCGAGGCGGTGCGTGCCGTCGCGGCCCAGCACCATCGGGCCGTCCTCTTCACCGCGGACCAGCAGGAAACCGACGCCCGGGTGGTCGACCAGACCGGGCAGCAGGTCCGGGTAGGCGCGCTCGATCCGCTCCAGCGACACCCGGTCGTCGACGTCGGTGAACGAGACCAGGGCCGTGTGCCCGGAGGCGAGCACGAGGACCTGCGGCGCGGCCCGGCTGGCCGGTGCGGGCTCCCCCGGCGGGGTACGTGCGGGGTCGCGGTCCGCGCGGGTGCGCCGCGCCGCCAGCATCCGGGCCACCGGGCCCACGCCGCTACCCGCCTCGGCCAGCGTCGCCCCGAGCTGCCAGCCGTCCGCGCTGAGCGGGCCGCGGACCGGTTCGGGCGGTTCCTCGTCGGACGGGTCCCCGTCGGGTTCCCCGCACAGCCGCCCGACCAGGTGCTCCACCGGCTCGCCGAACCGGTCGGTGAACGCCTGGCCCTGGGTTTGGCCGTGGTCGGAGAGCACCACCAGCTCGTAGGGCCGCGGCGCCAGCGCGGCGGCCCGGGCCAGCCGCCCGATCTGCTGGTCGATCGTGCGCAGGACGTGCATCGCGTCGGCCCGTTCGATACCGGAGTGGTGCGCGACCTCGTCGTAGCCGACGAAGTCGGCGTAGGCCACCGGGCGCCCGGCCAGCATGTCCTCGAGCAGCGCGGACACCAGCACGTCGCGGGCGACCACCGTCGTCCCCGCGCGGGCAAGCGGGTAGAGCCCGCCGCGGCGGATCCGCGGGCGGACGTCCGCGCGACGCTGCCGCGCCGCGTCGACGAGCTCGCGCACCACGTCGGCCAGGGCGGCGACGGCCGTGCGCACGCCGTTCACCGGGTTGGCGAAATAGGCGTAGTAGCCGGCGCCGATCCGGTCCGAGCGGACCCGCCCGCCGCGGGCGCGGGTCAGCAGCGGCACCGCGCTCAGGGTCAGGCTGACGTGCGCGGCGTCGCCGGTGAACAGGTTCCCGCGACCGGCGCCGTCCTGGCTGAGCAGGCCGTGCCCGTCGGAGTGGCGGCGCTCGATCTCCGCCGCGTCGCCCGGTGACGAGCAGGTGATGACCCGGCGACGGTCCTTGTCGTACCAGCGGAAGCCGACCACGTCGTCGTTGTCGCCGTGCAGGATGCCGCACTGGCTGGCGCCGGTCTGCGCGCTCCAGTCGGTATGCCAGTCCGACAGCTGGTGGCTTCCCTCGGTGAGCCAGCGGGCCAGCGTCGGCATCGTGCCGTCCCGGACCGCACGACGCAGCGTCGGCAGGCCCAGGCCGTCGACCTGCAGGAACAGCACCCCCGGCGACGGCGACCCGCCGCCGGCGTCGTGGTGGTGGCGGGCCCGCCGCCCGGCACGGCGGAAGAAGATCTCGTCGGAGTCGATCGCGAGCAGCGCGCTGACCAGCGCCGTGGCCACCGCGGTGGCCAGGACGACGGCGAGCGCCTCGAACGGCCCGGCGAGCGTCACCCCCGGCACCACCGAGAACACCGCGACCACGGCCACCGACAGCAGCACCAGCCCGCCGAGCCCGAACGTGTAGACCGCGACCGGCAGCGCCACCCGCATCACCAGCGGCCAGACCACCGCGGCCAGCGCCCCGAGCAGCAGCGCGCACACCGGCGCCAGCCACCAGTGCTCCATGTCGAAGCCGGCCAGGGCGTCGTCGAGCACCCAGAGCGTCACGGTCGCGGTCAGCCAGACCAGCAGGACCCGGGCCAGCGACCGTCCGCCACGCACCAGCCGTCCGGGCCCGGGCCCTGTTCTCTGGCCGGAGCCAGGGGGCGTCACGAACGCTCCGGAGCCGCGGCGCCCGCGGGCTCCGCGGCGCGCCGGGACCGCCATCGCCCGATCAGCGCGGACACGCCTCCGATCAGCAGGACCAGCACCGTCGCGACGAGCGCGGCGACCAGCGGCGAGTCGAACAACCCGCCGGTGGCCACCCCGAGCACCCCGTAGAGCAGCGCCCAGAGCACGCTGCCGACCGCGGTGGCCGGTACCAGCAGGCGCCAGGACAGGCCCATCGCCGCGGCTGCGACCAGCACCGGGATCCGCCCGGCCGGCACGATCCGCCCGACTATCACGACCAGCCAGCCGCGCTCGGCGAACGTCGCGCGCATCCGCTCCAGCTTGTGCGGCGTCTGACCGCGGGTCAACCAGCCGATGACGGTCTCGCTGCCGGCCCGGGCGACCGCGAACGTCACCAGGTCCCCGGCCAGTGCAGCCACGGTGGAGATCAGCAGCACCAGCGGCAACGACAGCGCCGCCGACGTCATCGCGACCGCGGCCGCCGCGCCGACCACGGCACCGGTCGGCACGATCGGCACGATCGAGCCGAGCAGCACGCCGCCCGCGACCACGAGGTAGCCGGCCCGCCCGGCCTCGGGTGTCAGCTCGGAGTCCAGCCAGCCGATCAGTGAGCTCACCCGGCACGCTCCGACTCGACCGTCTCCCCCGGCGGCACGACCAGGACGTCGGTCGGGTGCCCGGCGGCCGTGACCGCGGCGGCGAACTCGTTCGGGGGCGCGACCAGCAGGTGTCGCATCTTCGCCCCGGCCGGGCCGGGCATCGCCGGCAGCCCGGTGACGGCCAGGGTCCCCCAGTGCACCGGCACCGCGACCCGCGGGCGCAGCCGGGCGACCGCGTCCGCGGCGCGGGCCGGGTCCAGGTGCCCGGGCCCCAGGTTCGGGCCCCAGCCCCACACCGGCAGCGCGGCCAGGTCGATCGGGCCCATCGCGGCGATGTCGTCCATGCCGTCGAACAGGCCGGTGTCGCCGGAGGCGTAGACACGCAGTCCGTCGGCCTCGAGCAGGTGCCCCATCGCCGACGACTGAGGACCGTGCGTGAGCCGCGGGCCCCACCGGTGACCGCTGTGGTCCGCCGGGACACCGGTGACCCGCAGGCCGCCGACGTCGCGCTGCTCACCGATGCCGAGCTCCTCGACCCGCGGCACGCCCTTGCCACTCAGCCAGGCCCCGGCGCCGCGCGGCACGACGACCCGGACGTCGCGGGGCAGCATCCGCAGCGAGCCCAGGTGCAGGTGGTCGGCGTGCAGGTGCGAGATCAGCACCAGGTCGACGTCGCGGACGTCGGAGGCCGCCACTCCGGGCACGACACGGCGCAACGGGCCGATCCGCGGCGTCAGCACGGGGTCGGTCAGCAGCACCCGCCCGCCCATCCGCAGCCGCACGGTGCTGTGGCCGAGGAAGCGCATCTCCGGCAGGTCCACGGGAGGAAGTATCACCCACCGGGCCGGTCCCCTGCTGCCCCGCCGACGTCCGCCCTGCGGGTGTCCCTAGCTCAACCCGAGCACCCGGTCCACCGCGACCTCCAGGACGACCCGGTGCGGGTTCTCCCGGGGGACCCGGTAGCGGCGGGCGTAGCGCTCCTCCGCATCGCGGACGGCGTCGCCGCCGGAGCGCACGACGGCCCGGCCCTCGAGCGTCGACCAGCGCCGTCCCTCGACCTGGGAGACGGCCACGCGCAGCCCCTCGTCGCCGGCCGCGGCCACGTTGCGGGCCTTCTGCGAGCCGTCCCGGCAGATCACGCGGACGATCTCCTGGTCCACGTCGACGGTCGCGCCGACCGGGACGACGTGTGGGGTGCCGTCCGGGCGCAACGTCACCAGCGTGCACAGGTGCCGCTCGGTCCAGAACTCACGCCACTCGTCGGACACACCGTCGGACAACCGTCTCGCCGTCATGCCCGCATCCTCTCCGGCCCCACCCCGGTCTCGCCGCCGGGCACGCCGTCCCGACGACCACGCTCCGCGACTCCACCCGCCCGGGCGATGCCCCGACGGGTGACATCCGCGCCGATCATGACCGCCTCGTTCTAACTTTCCGCAGTCACTCCGACCTCATCGGTCACATTCCTCACTCTAGGGAGCATTCTCATGACCTCTCGCACCCTCGCCCGTCTCGCCGGGACCTCCGCCGCCGTCGTCGTCACCGCGGCTCTGGCGGTCGTCCCCTTGGCCGGGGTCGCGAGCGCGGCACCGGCGGTGGACGACCAGAACTGCGCGGACTTCTCCAGCCGGCAGGAGGCCCAGCAGCACTACGACGACGACACCAGCGACCCCGACGGGCTCGACGACGACAACGACGACGAGGCCTGCGAGAAGCACAACTACGGCTCGACCGGCGGCCAGACGTCCGCGACCGGCGACCCGGAAGAATCCGACTCCGGCGACCAGGCCGGCGGCGACCAGCGCTCCGGCGGCGACCAGGGCGGCACGGCGCAGGGGGCGGCAGCATCCGACACCGGCTCCTCGTCGGGTTCGGACGACCAGGTGGGCACCACGCCGGTCGGCAGCGTGGACGCCGGGGACGGCAGTGCGGTCGCCGCCGGACCCTCCGAACCGGCCGACGACGACCCGATGATCTTCATCCTCGGCGGCTTCGGTGCGCTCGCCGCCACCGGCGCGGCGGCCGCGGTCTGGAACACCCGCCGCTCCGGCATCTCCCGCCGGTGATCACCGGGCCGGGCGTCGGGCGGCGGGCGTCCTGTGCGGTGCTCGCGGTCGGGGTGCTGCTGCTCGTCCCGGCGACGATCCCGCCGGACGCGGTCGGCGGCACCGTCGCGGCGATCCCCGCCGGAACGGCCCGCCCGGCCGCGGCGCCGCTCCCGGCGGCGGCGCCGGTCCGGGTCCGGTCGGCGGCGATCGGCCTGGACAGCGCGATGATCCCGCTCGGCCTCGACCCCGCAGGTGCCCTCGACGTCCCGCCGGACGGCACGGCGACCGGCTGGTACACCGGCGGCCCGGCACCGGGGCAGCTCGGCCCGGCCGTACTGGCGGCGCACGTCGACTGGGACCACCGGCTCGGGCCGTTCGCGCACCTGCGCGCGCTGGAGCCCGGCGACCTGGTCGAGGTGGACCGGGCGGACGGGCGGCGGGCGACATTCGAGGTGCAGGCCGTGCGCCGCTACCCGAAGGACCGGTTCCCGACCGACGCGGTCTACGGCGACCTGCCACGCGCAGGCCTGCGCCTGGTCACCTGCGGCGGGGCGTTCGACCGCGGTGCGCACAGCTACGACGACAACATCGTCGCGTTCGCGGCGCTCGTCACGCCCTGAGCGCGGCGGCACGGGTACCCGGCCGTGCGCCCGGCCCCGGCTCCCACCGGACGCCCGGCGGATGCCGCGCCGGGCGTCAGTCCGGGCGGGGCCCCACGTAGACCCCGGCCGGGCGGAAACGCAGCCCCGGCTCGCGGTACTCCTCCAGCGCGTGCGCGACCCACCCCACCGTCCGGGCCACCGCGAACATCGCTTCGCCCGCGTCCGCGCGCAGGTGGTGGGCGTGCAGGAACGCGGCTAGGGCGAGATCGACGTTCGGCTCCGGCGACGGGCCCCTCGCCATCCCCGCAACGACGGCGTCCACCGCGGTCAGCACACGCTCCGCCGTCGGGTCCTCCCGCAGCAGCGCGAACAGGACCTGCGCCCGGGGGTCCGGACCGCGGTAGATCCGGTGCCCGAACCCCGGGACCCGCACTCCGGCGCGCAGCCGATCCCCCAGCGCGGCGACCGGGTCGTCCATCGCCTCGGCGAGGAACCGGTGGGCGAGGCTGCTGACCAGGCCGTGATCGCGGCCGTCGAGTGCCCCCAGACCCGCCGAGACGACGGCGTGCACGTCCGCGCGGGCACTCGCGGCGACCCGGGCGGCGACCGTCGACACGGCCAGGCCGTGGTCGGCCAGCAGCACGAGCGCCGCGTCGAGCAGCCGGATCGGTCCCGGGCCGGTGGATGCCGGAGCCGTCGTCGCCGTCCTGTGCGACCCCGGCATCTTCGGCGCCGGCCGGACCAGCACCGGCCACAGCCGATCGGCGATCGGACCCGGTGTGGCGTCGGCGGCCGGTCGCTCCCGATCGCCGCACCCCGTCCGCGGCGCGGCGGCCAGGGCGGCGATCGTCGTCCCCAGCAGGGCGGCGGCGGTCCGGGTCACCGCCACCTCGGAGATGTCGGCGCGCAGGGGGTCGGCGGCGGCCTGGGCGGCCACGGCGACGCGGATCCGGTCGGTCAGCCGCGCCCCCGACGGCAGCGCCGCGAGCGTCCCGCGGGCCACCTCCAGCAGCCCAGGATCGGCACGGAACTCCGGCGGATCCGACGTCTCCCAGAGCAGCCCGGCGACCTCCTCCAGCGACCCGCTCCGCGCCAGGTCCCCGGCGTGCACGCCCCGGTAGTACGGGCCGCCGTCGCCGAGCAGTGAGATCGACGTGCGGATCCGCTCGACCGACCCGGAGGGCTCCCCGGCCTCGCGCCCGCGCGCGGCGAGACCCTCGACCTCGTCCTGGGCGAACCGGCTCCCCCGCCGCTGCGCGCTGCGCACGCTCGTCAGCATCCCGCGGCTGACGTAGGCGTACACGGTCTCGCGCTTCACACCGAGCCGCTCGGCCGTCTCGGCGACCGTCAAGTACTGCACCGCACCCCCTGCGACCTGCGACGTTGATCCCGTCAACATGCATTGGATCAATATTGACGATTCCATCGTGATGGTCGCACAGTGACCGGCATGACCACCACGACAACCGGGCCCGAGGCGATCCCCTCCGGGCTGCGCGGCGTCGTCGTCACCTCCACCGGGATCGGGGACGTGCGCGGCGACGAGGGCTTCTTCCACTACCGGCAGTACTCCGCGGTCGATCTCGCGCGGACTCGCACGTTCGAGGACGTGTGGTTCCTGTTCGTGCACGGGCGCCTGCCCTCGCGCACGGAGCGGGACGCCTTCGCCGCCGAGGTCGCGCCGCTTCGGGTACTCCCGGACCAGCTCCGTGAGGTGCTGCCCGCGATCGCCGCCGCCGGCGGGGAGCTGAACCCCCTGGCCGGCCTGCGCACCGCGCTCTCGCTGCTCACCGCAGCTCGCGGGATGCCCGCGACCTGGGACGCCGGGCCGGAGCGTCGCCGCGCGGACGCGCTGGCCGTCAGCGCCGTGACCCCGACCATCCTGGCGGCGCTGCACCGGCTGCGCCGCGGCGAGCAGCCGCTCGAACCGCGCCCCGACCTGGCCGCGGCCGCGAACTGGCTGTACCTGCTCACCGGCCGCGAACCCGACCCGGCGCACGCGCGAGCCGTCGAGCAGTACCTGGTGAGCACCGTCGACCACGGTTTCAACGCCTCGACGTTCACCGCCCGGGTGGTCGCCTCGACCGGCGCCGACGTCGTCTCCGCGGTGGCGGCGGCGATCGGGGCGTTCTCCGGTCCGCTGCACGGCGGCGCGCCGGACCGCGCCCTGGACGGCCTCGACGAGATCGGCGACGGCTCGCCCGAGGAATGGGTCCGGGCCCGGGTCGGCGCCGGCGAGCGGGTGATGGGGTTCGGACACGCGGTCTACCGGACCCGCGACCCGCGCGCGGGTCTGCTGCGCGACATCGCCCAGGAGCTCGGCGGCCCGCTGGTCGACCGCGCCATGGACGTCGAGGACCGGGTCGTCGCGACGCTTGCCGAGCTGAAGCCGGGCCGCCCGCTGTACGCCAACGTCGAGTTCTACGCAGGCGTGGTGATGGAGCTGTGCGGCGTCCCGCGCTCGATGTTCACCCCGACGTTCGCGGTGACCCGGGTCGTCGGGTGGACCGCGCACGTCCTGGAGCAGGCAGAGGAGCGACGCCTGATCCGGCCGTCGGCACGCTACGTCGGGCCACCCCCGCCGGAGCCGGTGCCCGCTCCCTGACTCAGTCCCCCCGGGTGTCGCGGCGGATCGGGTGCCCGGGCGGGATCTGGACGAACACGATCCGGGTCCCGTCCGGGTCCGCCGCCCACATCTCGTGCAGGCCCCACGGCTCCTCGCGCGGCTCGCGCAGTATCGCGACCCCGGCGTCGACGAGCTCGCGGTGCGTCGCGTCGAGGTCCCGCACCTGCAGCCACAGCCGCAGCCCGCCGGCGTCCGGCTCGACCCGGCCGTCGCGGGCATCGGGCGCCCCGGACGGCGTGGCGGACACCTCGAGCAAGCCGTTGCCGAGGAAGAACACGGTCCCTCCCGGGAACTCCCGGGAGATCGCCAGACCCAGGGTGTCCCGATAGAAGGCGAGACCGGCTGCTGGGTCGGCCGGTCGCAGGATGGCGCGGCTGCTGAGGATCTCCACGCCGCCAACGGTAGTGGGCCCGTCCGGCGAGCCCGGATGATCGCCGCACGGCGTGAGATTGCTAGCAAAGCGAACTTTACGGTTGCCGCGCCAACCCCGGCGTGGTCACCTGATCGTGTTTTGCACTTCTCTCCTCCCGGACGGAGGTCGGCGTTGGCCGACGCGACGACCCGGACCAGGCCGCTCGTCGCGATCACCGTGCTGGCCTCGTGCGGCCTGCTGGTGTCACTGGTCCAGACCATGGTGGTGCCGTTGCTGCCGGAGTTCCCGCGCCTGATGGCGGTGAGCCCGTCCACGGCCTCCTGGCTGATCACCGCGAACCTGATCGCCGGCGCGGTGTCCGCCCCGGTACTGGGACGGCTCGGCGACATGTACGGCAAGCGGCGGATGCTGCTGGTCGCGCTCGCGCTCGTCGGTGTCGGGTCGCTGCTCGGGGCGATCGCACCGAACATCGTCGTGCTGCTGGTGGCCCGCGCGCTGCAGGGGGCGGCGTTCGGCGTGATCGCGCTCGGGATGAGCCTCATGCGTGACGTGCTCCCGCCCGACCGGGTCGGCAGCGGCGTCGGGCTGATGAGCGCCTCGCTCGGGTTCGGCGCCGCGATCGGGCTGCCGGTCACCGGCGTCGTCGCGCAGTTCGCGAACTGGCGCTGGCTCTTCGTCGGCGCCGCGGTGATCGCCGTCGTCCAGATCCTGCTGGTGCGACGCCTGGTGCCCGAGTCGTCGTTGCACGGCAGCGGCCGGTTCGACGCCGTCGGTGCCGTCGGCATCAGCGCCGCGCTGGTCTGCCTGCTGCTCGCGATCTCGAAGGGCAACGAGTGGGGCTGGACCTCACCGCTGGTGCTGGGCCTGCTCGCCGCCGCGGTACTGCTGGTGCTCGCGTTCGCCCGCTACCAGCTCCGCGTCCGGTACCCGCTGGTGGACCTGCGTGTCTCGGCCCGTCCGGCGGTGCTGTGGACCAACATCGCATCGGTGCTGGTCGGGTTCGCGATGTTCACCGGGTTCGTCCTGGCGACCCAGATCCTGCAGGCCCCGGAGGCGACCGGCTACGGCCACGGGCTGTCGCTGATCGTCGCCGGGCTGGCGCTGCTGCCGATGGGCGCATCGATGGTCGTCTTCGCCTCGGTCTCGGCGACGCTGTCGCGGCTTCGTGGCCCGCGCACCACCCTGATGCTCGGCACGCTGGTGCTCGGCGTCGGGAACCTCGGGTTCGCGATGCTGCCGACTACGCTCGGCCTGCTCATCGCCGTCAGCGTCTGTACCGCGATCGGCGCCGCGCTCGCGTACTCGGCCATCCCGCTACTGATCATGCGCGCGGTGCCGGAGAGCGAGACCGCGGCGGCGAACAGCCTCAACACGCTGATGCGCCAGCTCGGCACGTCGTCCTGCACCGCCGTCGCCACCGCCGTGACGACGGCCAGCGTGATCGACCTGGACGGCCAGATCCTGCCCTCGGGCTTCGCCTACTCGACGGCGTTCGTCGCCGCCGGCTGCGCGGGCCTGGTCGCGCTGGTGGTCGTCGCGCTGACGCCCGCCCCGTCGGCCTCCGACGCCCTGGAGACCGCCGCGGACCTGGCCGCCGCCCGCTGACCCACCCGTCCGACCTCGATGCCCGTGCGGCCGGGCCCGTGCGCGAGCGGTCCCCTCGGGACGCCCCACGCCGGGCCGCTCCTGCGTCGCGAGGGGACCCTCCGGGACCTTCCGGTGAGCGAGGGGACCCTTCGGGACACTGTGGGCTCTCGGACACGGAGAGCAGGACCTGCTCAGGTGCTGGTGGCCGGGCCTTCGGGGCCGATCGGGACGTCGGGGTCGATGCGCAGGGCCGTCATGATCCGGGCCAGGCCCAGGTAATGGCCGGCGACCAGGGCCACCTCGACGATCCGCTGCTCGTCGAGAAGGCCGGGCAGGGGCGCGTAGTCGACATCGGAGACCTCACCGTCGCGGACCAGGTCGGCGACGAATGCGAGTACCGCGCGCTGGGTCGGATCGGACGGTGAGCCGTCGACCTCTCCCCGTTCCAGGGCATCGATCTGCTGCCGGCTCACGCCCGTCGCGAGCGCGATCGGAACGTGCTGCACCCATTCGTAGCGCTGGGCCAGACGACCGACCTGCAGGATCGTCAGCTCGCGCAGTGACGGGGCGAGTGCGAGGTCGTTCAGCAGCACACCGCCCAGGCGCAGCCAGGGTTTGAAGGCCGTCCGGGCCTGGGTCATCAGGGGAGAAGACGTGCGCCTGCGGCAACCGTCCCAGTGCGGACGCGGTCTCCGACGGGGCGTTCTCGGGGTCGACGTACTCCACGCGTGCCATCGCCCGACCGTAGGTCTCCCCGGCGCCCGCCGCTCTCCCCGGCCGACTAACGGATCATCCACCCTGGACACAAGGCGGCACGTGACATGCGCGGACGTCGACAATCCGCGACAAACGCACGAGTAGAACTCGTCGGTAACGTTTCCGGACGCAACCCACGGGTAACCGTCACCGTTGACCGACAATGCGTGAGCGTGCACACTTCGGGGTCGGATCACATTTCGAACGAAGGCGTACTGCGGATATCGTCATGGGCACCGCACCCGCTTGATCACCCGGCCCGCCCACGCGTGCAGCCTGGTGATTTCCGGCCGCACACACACGCCCAGGAGGCCGATGATGAAACCGTTCGTGGTCAACAGCCATGATCGACTCGTCTTTCCCGCCAATTTCTTCACCGAACTCGACTTCTCGGTCATCAATGACCTGGAACAGTTCACCGCAATCGTCGAGCGCGATTTCGAGGCGAAAGCACCGACCGGGACCGATATCCTGACCCGGATCACCGACGGCTCCTACCCGAGCCGGTTCGAGCTGCTCCGTGACATCGGGCAGAACCTGTTCTGGGTCAACCGGTTCTCGATGACGATGTTCGAGAAGCGCCCCACCCGCTGGCGCGACCTGCCGCGGCACCGCCCGGACGTCTACCTGCCGGTGCTGACCCCGTGGGAGGACGGCGACAAGAAGATCCGCGCCGTGCGCGAGGCGTTCGAGGCCCTCGACCCGGCCTGGGACGAGGCGACCGAGCGCCGCGTGTTCGACCTGCTCTTCGACGTGTTCGGGCACCGCCGCCACCACGCCACCGAGCTGCCCGCGGTGAAGCCGACCGTCGCCCAGTTCCTGGACACCCCCGGCGCGCTGACCTTCGTCGTCGGCGAGCACGACCCGGACTACCCGGTCTTCACCCAGACCGAGATCATCGACGCCGCGGCCGAGCGGCCCGAGCTCGAGGCGCTGACCCGCTGGGCGATGGTGCTGCACAACCAGTACCCGTGGGACCGCGCCGGCACCGAGCTGCGCACCGCCGACCAGATCGGCGACGACGACCACGTGATCGCCTTCCACCCGCGCAACCGCGACGTCTCGGCGTTCCTGGACCGCGTCTCCGGGGCGCGCCCGGCCCGTCGCCGTCGCGCCGAGACCCCGGCCGAGCCGGTCGCGCCGGTGCGCCCGCTGCCGCCGGTCCGGGTGCCCGAGACGTTCCGGGTGCAGCCGAAGATCGAGTCGCTGGCCGTCGTGCGCGGCGAGTACGTCTGCGACAACACCGACGTCGTGCGCAACTCCGCGTTCTCCTGGTCACCGATGAGCGCCGCCGAGATCAGCAAGAAGACCGGCATCGACCGGCGCCGCTACACCGAGCTCGACATCGAGGACCTGGCACTGGAAGCGGCGAAGGCCGCGCTCGCGCACTCCGGCCGGCGGACCGACGAGATCGGCGCCGTGCTCGTCGCCACCTGCACCAGCGAGCGGCTGATCCCGTCGCTGTCGACGTGGCTGTCCGGGCAGCTGGGACTGCTGCAGACGCACTGCTCGGCCGACATCGTCGCCGCGTGCGCGGGGCTGCCCTACGGCCTGTCCGAGGCCGTGCGCCAGCTGCAGGAGGTGGACCGGCCGGTACTGCTGGTCTGCGTGGAGAAGTTCTCGGACAAGATCGGCAGGGTCCGAACCTCGCGCATGATCTTCGGCGACGGCGCGGCCGCGATGGTCGTCGCACCGGCCCCGGACGGCGAGCCCGGCGACGTCGAGGTACTGCAGACCTACGCCTCCGGCCCGGTCTCCCAGGTGAACTCGATCATCTGGCCGAACCCGGAGTTCGACAACGACATCACCGTCTACGGCCCGGAGGTCAAGGCGCTGGTCGCGCGCTACCTCGCGCAGATGATCGGCGAGCTCGGCGATCAGCCCGGTCCCGACGGCGCCGGAACGCTGCTGGAGGCGATCGACCTGATCGTCCCGCACCAGGCCAACAAGACGATGATCCTGCAGCTCGCGGCCGATGCCGGGTTGTCCGCCGACCAGCTCTACTTCAACATCGAGGAGATGGGCAACGTCTCGGCCGCATCGATCCCGATCGCGATCTTCGACGCGGTCCGCGACGGGGCGATCACCGGGCCCACCCGGGTGTTCGCGCCCGGTTTCGGCGCGGGCGCCGTGGGTGGCTACGCCGTGCTGCGGGTGGTCCCCTCCGTGATGGCCCCCGAGGTCACCCTGCCGGCGCCGGACACCGCCGCGGCGTCCACCCGGGCCGGCACCGCGATGGCCACCACCACCGACGACGTTCGCATTGCCTTCGGCGAGTGAGCAGGATGGCAGCGACGCAACATTCGTTCCCGCCGAGGAGTAGTAAACACAGCATGTTCTCGCGCATCGCCATCGTCAACCGCGGCGAGCCCGCCATGCGGCTCATCAACGCTGTCCGGGAGTGGAACGCTGAGAGGAGCGCCAGCGGAACGAACATCAGCGCTGAGAGGAGCGCCAGCGGAACGAACATCGGCCTACTCCGCACGATCGCCCTGCACACGGCCGTCGACCGGCGGTCGATGTATGTCCGGGAGGCCGACGAGGCCGTCCTGATCGGACCGGACGACCCGGACCACCTCGGGCCGAGCCCGTACCTCGACTACGCGGAGCTGGAGCGCGCGCTGCGCAGCTGCCGTGCCGACGCCGTATGGCCGGGCTGGGGTTTCGTCTCGGAGAAGGCCGACTTCGCGCAGCTGTGCCGTGACATCGGGGTCACGTTCATCGGCCCGTCGCCGGAGGTGATGCACCAGCTCGGGGACAAGATCGCCTCGAAACAGCTGGCCGAGTCCGTCGGCGTGCCGATGGCGGCGTGGTCCGGCGGCCCGGTCGCCGACGTCGAGGCGGCCCGCGCGGCGGGCGAGTCGATCGGCTACCCGCTGATGGTCAAGGCCACCGCCGGCGGTGGCGGGCGCGGCATCCGCCACGTGGCCACCCCGGACGCCCTGGACGAGGCGTTCGAGCGGGCCAGCTCGGAGGCCGGCAAGACCGCGGGCGACGCGACCGTGTTCCTGGAGCGCGCGGTGTCCGGCGGTCGCCACGTGGAGGTCCAGGTCGTCGCGGACGCCACCGGTGACGTGTGGACGCTGGGCGTGCGCGACTGCTCGGTGCAGCGGCGCAACCAGAAGGTGATCGAGGAGTCCGCGTCGACGGCCCTGGACGCCGAGCAGGAGGCCCTGCTGCGCCGATCGGCGGCCGACATGGCGCGCAAGGCGGGCTACATCAACGCCGGCACCGTGGAGTTCCTCTACGAGCCCAAGGAAGGCCTGCTGTCCTTCCTCGAGGTCAACACCCGCCTGCAGGTCGAGCACCCGGTCACCGAGGCGTGCACCGGCGTGGACATCGTGAAACTGCAGCTGCACGTGGCAGCGGGCGGCACGCTGGCCGAGCTCGGGGCGGGCGGGGAGAACGGTGCCGCACCGTCCGGCTCCGGGCACGCGATCGAGGCCCGCCTGACCGCCGAGGACCCGGAGCGCGAGTTCGCCCCGGCGCCCGGTCGGATCGAGCACCTGGCGCTGCCCAGCGGGCCTGGCATCCGGGTGGACACCGGCGTCGCCGCGGGCGACGTCATCCCGCCGCAGTTCGACTCGATGATCGCCAAGGTGATCGCCTGGGGCCGCGACCGCGGCGAGGCCCGCGCCCGGCTCTCGCGCGCGCTGCGCCAGACCGCCGCCGTGATCGACGGTGGCAGCACGAACAAGGCGTTCCTGCTCGACCTGCTCGACCGCCCGCAGCTGGTCTCCGGCGACGTCGACACCACCTGGCTCGACACCATGATGGCCGCCGGTTACACCCCGCCGCGGCGCCTGGACGTCGCGCTGCTGGCCACCGCCGTGCAGTCCCACGACGGGCACGTGGAGCGCCAGCAGGAACGGCTGTTCACCTCCGCCGAGCGCGGGCGTCCCGAGGTCGGCTACGAGACCTGGCACCAGACCGACGTCACCGCCGCGGGCCAGTCCTACCGGCTGCGCGTCGCCCGGACCCGCAACAACCGCTACCGCGTGGAGCTGGACGGGCGCACGGTGGACGTCGACGTCGAGCGCTCCGGTCGCTTCGAGCGCCGGCTCACCGTCGGCTGCGCGACGTACTCGGTGCTCTCGGTCGCACAGGACTCGGACTTCCTCGTCGAGGTCGACGGTGCGGTGCACCGGATCTCCGGCGGCGAGGCGGGCATCGTCCGCGCCCCGGCCCCGGCGATGGTCGTGGCGATCCCGGTGCAGCCCGGGGACACCGTCTCCGAGGGCGACGTCGTCGCCGTCGTGGAGTCGATGAAGCTGGAGACGAGCCTGCGCGCGCCGTTCTCCGGCACCGTCGCCGAGCTGCTCGTCCCGGCGAACACGCAGGTCGACGGCGGCACCAAGCTGATCCGCCTGGAGCCGTCCGCGGACGAGGACGCCCCGGTTGCGGACGAGACCGAGCGCACCGACCTGAGCGCCTTGGGCTCGGACGAGCAGGGGTCGCCCGCCGACGCGGCCGCCGACGCGCTCAGTGCCCTGCGCTCGCAGGTGCTCGGCTTCGACGTCGACGAGAGCCAGGCCCGCCCGCTGCTGGCCCGGCTGCGCACGGCGCGCGAGGTTCTCGCCGAGGACGACCCGGCCGTGCTGGCCGGCGAGATGTCCGTCCTGCGGATCTTCGCGGACCTGTGCGCGCTGTCGCGCAACCGCAGCGAGACCGACGACGAGACCGGCGAGACCGACCGCAACCCGCAGGAGTACCTCTACGCCTACCTGCGCTCACGCGACGTCGACGCGGACGGGCTGCCCGAGTCGTTCCAGGTCAAGCTGCGCCGGGCGATGGCCCATTACGGGATCACCGACCTGAAGTCGGACCCCGAGCTGGGCCCGGCCCTGTACCGGATGTTCCTGGCCCACCGGCGCGCCTCGCAGCAGGCACCGGTCGTGCTGGACCTGCTGAACTGGCGGCTGCGCCACCCGCGGTCGCTGACCGGGCTGCCCCCGGCCACCCGCGACGAGTACCTGCGCACCCTCGACGAGCTCGTCGTGGCCACCCAGCTGCGGCACCCGGTCGTCGGCGACACCGCCCGCCAGGTCCGCTACCGCGCGTTCGACGCGCCGGTCGTCGCCGCCGCCCGGCAGGAGGTGCTCGCGCAGGTCCGTACCACCCTGGACAGGCTGACCGGGAACCCGGACGCCGCCGAGCGCGCCGAGCTGGTCGACAGCCTGGTGGCCAGCTCGGAGCCGATCCTGGGTGTGTTCGGCGCCCGGCACAACGCGGCGCTGCTGGAGGTGATGACCCGGCGCTACTACCGGGTCCGCCCGCTTCAGCACATCGAGCTCACCGAGCACGCGGGAGCTCCGCTGCTGCAGGCGCGCTACCAGCATCTGGGCAACGACCGCACGCTGTTCGCCTCGGTGATCGACAACAACGACCCCGAGGGCGCGGCGGCGACCGCGGCGGAGCTGCGCCGTCTGGTCGGCGAGCTCGGCGCCGGCCGTACGGCGCTGGTGGACCTCTACGTCACCTCCACCCACGCCGACGACGGCGGCGACAGCGACGCGCGCGCCGAACGGGTGCGTGCCGCGCTGGGACGGGTGCCCGGGCAGGTGCTGCACCGGGTCGCGGTCGCGGTGCGGCCGAACCCGCGCGAGACCGTCGACGACGCCGCGGCCGAGGGCCCGACCTGGTTCACGTTCCGCCCCGACTCCAGCGGCGAGCTGATCGAGGACCGCACGCTGCGCGGGATGCACCCGCTGGTGGGCGACCGGCTGCGGCTGTGGCGGCTCTCGGCGTTCGCTCTGCAGCGCCTGCCCGCGGCCATGGACGTGCACCTGTTCCGGGCGACCGGGCGCAACGTCGCCGCCGACGTCCGGCTGATCGCGATGGCCGACGTCCGCGAGCTCACCGTGCTGCGCGACGAGGACGGGTCGATCCGTTCGCTGCCGCAGCTCGAGCGAGCGCTGGACGCCTGCATGGACAGCCTGCGGGCGGCGCGGTCCTCGGACCGTGAGCTGGCCCGGCTGTCCTGGAACCGGATCCAGCTCTACGTCTGGCCGCCGGTGGACGTACCGCTGGCCGAGCTGGACGCGGTGGTCGGACGGCTGGCGCCACGGACGGCGGGGCTCGGCCTGGAGCAGGCGCTGGTCGAGTTCCGCGCGGCCGAGCGCCCGCGCCCCACGAGCACGGCCGCGACGCACCACGAGTCGGACGAGACGCACCCGCTCGTGCTGCGGATGTCGCGCCCGGCCGGCTCCGGGCTCACCGTGCGGCTGACCGAGCCGCCGACCGAGCCGATGCGCGAGCTCGACGCCTATGACCAGAAGGTGCTCAAGGCCCGTCGCCGCGGCGCGGTCTACCCGTACGAGATGGTCCCGCTGCTCACGGCGCCGATCGACGCCGGGAAGGGCACGTTCACCGAGTACGACCTCGACGAGCGGGGCGTGCCGCAGCCGGTCGAGCGGGCCTACGGCAACAACGCCGCGAACCTGGTGCTCGGCACCGTCACCGTGCCGACGCGGCGGTACCCGGACGGCATGACCCGCGTCGTGCTGATCGGCGACCCGACCCGGGCGCTGGGTGCGATCGCGGAACCGGAGTGCCGGCGGGTGCTGGCCGCGATCGAGCTGGCGCGCCGGTTCGACGCGCCGGTGGAGTGGTTCGCCGTCTCGGCCGGGGCCAAGATCGCGATGGACTCCGGCACCGAGAACATGGACTGGATCTCCCGGGTACTGCGCGGGATCATCGAGTTCACGCAGGCCGGCGGCGAGATGAACGTCGTCGTCACCGGCATCAACGTCGGCGCCCAGCCGTACTGGAACGCCGAGGCCACGATGCTGATGCACACCAAGGGCATCCTGGTGATGACGCCGGACTCGGCGATGGTGCTGACCGGCAAGCACTCGCTGGACTTCTCCGGCGGCGTCTCGGCCGAGGACAACTTCGGCATCGGCGGCTACGACCGGATCATGGGACCGAACGGGCAGGCGCAGTACTGGGCGCCGGACCTCGGCGGAGCGGTGGACGTGCTGCTGCGCCACTACTCGCACACCTGGACCGCGCCCGGTGAGCGGTTCCCGCGCCCGGCCGCGACCACCGACCCGGTCGAGCGCGACATCACCACCGCGGCGCACTCCGGGCCGAACTGCGAGTTCTCCCGTCTCGGCGAGATCTTCGCCCGGGAGACCAACGGCGAGCGTAAGAAGCCGTTCGACATCCGCTCGGTGATGCGTGGCGTCGCCGACACCGACCACCCGACCACCGAGCGGTGGACCGACATGCACGACGCCGAGTCGGTCGTCGCGCTGGACGCGCACCTGGGCGGGCAGCCGATCGCGATGGTCGGCATCGAGTCCCGGCCGATCCCGCGCCGCGGGCTGCTGCCGGTGGACGGGCCGGCCCAGTTCACCGCCGGCACGCTGTTCCCGCGCTCGTCGCGCAAGTGCGCCCGGGCGATCAACGCGGCCAGCGGCAACCGCCCGCTGGTCGTGCTGGCCAACCTGTCCGGGTTCGACGGCTCGCCGGAGTCGCTGCGCGGGCTACAGCTGGAGTACGGCGCGGAGATCGGGCGGGCCATCGTCAACTTCGACGGCCCGATCGTGTTCTGCGTGGTCTCCCGCTACCACGGAGGCGCGTTCGTGGTGTTCTCCGGGACGCTCAACGACAACATGGAGATCGCCGCCGTCACCGGCTCCTACGCCTCCGTGCTCGGCGGGGCGCCCGCCGCGGCCGTGGTGTTCGCCGGAGAGGTGAACGACCGCACCGCGAAGGACCCCCGGGTCACCGACCTGGAGGCCCGGATCGCCGAGGCCGTGGAGGCCGGGCACGAGCCCGACGCGGCCAAGCTGCGCGGCGAGCTGGCCGCGATCCGACCGGACGTCCGGTCGGAGAAGCTCGGCCAGGTCGCCGACGAGTTCGACACCAAGCACTCCATCGAGCGGGCCCAGCAGGTCGGCTCGGTGGACCGGATCGTCCCCCCGGAGCAGCTACGGCCCTACCTGGCCGACGCCGTGCAACGGGGTATGCAACGCACCCTCGACACCACCGGAGGCCCGTGATGACCGCAGTGACCGACACCCACCCCGAGCAGCGCGTAGCGATCGTGACCGGCGGCGCACGCGGGATCGGCGCCGCCATCACCACGGCGCTGGCGCGCAGCGGCGTGCACGTCGCCGCCGGGTACAGCTCCAACTCCCAGGCCGCCGAGGACCTCGCCGGCAAGCTCGGCGCCGAGGGTGCGTCGGTCTCGGTGCACCAGGGCAACGTCGGGGAGCCCGACGACTGCAGCCGGGTGGTGTCGGAGGTGATCGAGCAGCAGGGCCGGGTCGACTACCTGATCAACAACGCGGGCATCACGGTGGACAAGACGGTGCGCAAGCTGACCGTCGAGGACTGGCACGCGGTGTTGCGGATCAACCTGTCCGGCGCGTTCTACATGTCCAAGGCCGTGCTCGAGCACATGACCGACGCCGGGTTCGGCCGGATCGTCAACATCAGCTCGGTGATCGGGCAGACCGGTTCGGTCGGGCAGGCCAACTACGCCTCGTCCAAGGCCGGGCTGATCGGCTTCTCGAAGAGCCTGGCGCAGGAGGTGGCGCGCAAGGGCGTCACGGTCAACTGCGTGGCGCCGGGCTACATCGAGACCGAGATGGTCGCCTCGGTGCCGGAGAAGGTACTCAACAAGCTCCTCGCCAACGTCCCGATGGGCCGCCTCGGCCAGGCGAGCGAGATCGCCCGCACGGTGTCGTTCCTGGTCGACGACAACGCCGGCTACATCACCGGCTCGGTGATCTCGGTCAACGGCGGCCTCGACATGATGTGATCCACCCCTGACGACGACGGCACCCTCGCCTCCGGGCGGGGGTGCCGTGTCGCGTTCCGGGCTCAGGTGCGCGGGCTCGGGGTGCGGGCTCGGGGTGCGGGCTCGGGGTGCGGGCTCAGGTTCGGGCGCAGAGGCCCTTGGCCGCCAGGACGCGGGCCACCGCCCGGTCGTTGTCGGCGGCACTGATCCGGCCCGTGTCCAGGGCGCCCTGGGCAGCGTCGAGCAGCGGGGCGATCGTGGTGACGTTCGAGAACAGGGCGATGTCCGCGCCCGCTTCCAGCGCCTTCGTGGTCGACGCGGCCAGGCCGAAGCGATCGGTGATCGCCTTCATCGCGCCGAGGTCGTCGGTCATCACGACGCCGTCGAAGCGGTACTTCTCGCGCAGCAGCTGGTAGACGGCGGGCTCGAGGGAGGCGGGCACGTCCGTGCCCATGCTCGTTCCGCCTGCGCTCCTCCCGGTGGTCAGGCCCGGGACGTTCAGGTGCCCGACCATCACGCCGGTCCGGCCCTCGAGCGGCGCGCCGGGGCCGACCAGGTCGCCGTAGGGCAGCATGTCGTACTTCTCGAGCTCGGACAACGACGGCGTGCTGACCTCGCCCTTGTGCGAGTCGCCGGTGGAGTGCCCGTGTCCGGGGAAGTGCTTGAGCATCCCGTAGACACCGCCGTCCTCCTGGCCCTTCGCGAACGCCAGGGCGTAGCGGGTGACGACCTCGGGGTCGTCGGAGAACGAGCGGTCGCCGATCACGTCGGACCTCGGCTGGTCGGAGGTGTCGACGTCCGGGGCGAGGTTCCAGGTGACGCCGCGGGCGCGCAGCTTCTCGGCCCGATCCTTCGCCAGGGCCGTGACCTGCTCGGGAGTCTTCGAGGCGGCCATCGACCGGGCGCTGGGCAGCTCGCCGTCGAGGTCGTCGATGCGCTGCACGCGCCCGCCCTCGTCGTCCACGCCGACGGCTAGCGGGGTGCGGGAGGCCTTCTGCACGGCGTCGAGCTTGTGGTTCTGCAGCAGGGCGGTGTCGTTGCCGCCGAGGAAGATCCCGCCGACCTGCGAGTTGCGCACGATCGTCACGGCACCGGCCGGGTCGGCGGCGTCCACCCCGACCATCAGGCGCTGGGCCAGCCGGTCGCGCGGGGACAGCGCGTTCACCATCCCGGTGCAGTCGGGGAGCCGGTCCGCGGCACCGGGCACGGCCGAGGCGCCGTCCGCGGCGGCACCAGGCACGGCGGCACCAGGCACGGCGGCAC